>NZ_DAMAGB010000039.1:0-67699 GCF_031995485.1 Janthinobacterium sp. | reverse complement strand
CACCTCGCGCGGCATTCGCCTGATCGGCGCGTCCGTCACCGAGCCGGCACTGCCGAAAGTGCCGGCTGCGCTGCTGATGTCGCTGCCGCTGATCGGCCGCGTCGCCGCCGGTTCGCCCATCCTGGCCCAGGAAAACCTGGAAGCGAGCTACAACGTCGATCCGGCCCTGTTCTCGGCCAAGCCCGACTTCCTGCTGAAAGTGCGCGGCTGGTCGATGCGCGACGCCGGCATCATGGATGGCGACCTGCTGGCCGTGAAAAAAGTCGACAGTGCCAAGAATGGCCAGATCGTCGTCGCCCGCATCGGCGATGAAGTCACCGTCAAGCGCTACAAGAAGACCGGCACCCTGATCGAGCTGTTCCCGGAAAACCCGGACTTCAAGGTGATCACCGTGTCGCCGGAAGACGAGTTTGCGCTGGAAGGTCTTGCGGTCGGTTTGATGCGCAGCTGGCATTGACATCGTTTGCTTCGGCCATAAAAAAAGGCGCTTGCATGGCAAGCGCCTTTTTTACGGCCGCAATCGGCACAATTCTTCTTATTTGTTCGGCACCGCCCACGTCACCCATTGTGGCGTATTAGCATTACGCGAACGCTCCAATTCGCTCATGTCATTTTCTGTCTGAACTTTTTTATTCTCATTGACTACATACGCTTCCGTACTGGCATACCAGGCATCGCGCTGCGCGGAAATTTTCATCGCCTGCTCCTGACCTTCCGCAATCACGCGCGCGTAGGCAGCGTCCATGCGTTTCTTGGCTTGCTCAAATTCCTGCTCATTCATCAGCGCTTCGATGTCCGATGGAATCGCCTTGCCTGATGGCTGCAACGAATTCAGATTACTCACGAAACCGTTATAGCAATCCATCCACGCATCCACGCTGCCCGCCACTTCCTTGATCTGGCGCTTGTTCTTGGACAATTGCGGAATCGTTGGTGCGGCACACTTGAATTTGCTCAGGGCCACATCGCTGCCATCATAGGCATTGACGTAGTAGTCAATATCGGCCTTGCGCTTGATGCGGTTGGCGATCAAGGCCAGCGCAGCATCGGCATTCTTGTTGCCTGCCTTGGAAGCCTGTGCGAACCATTGCTCGGCTCGCGCGGCATCAATGGCAACCCCCTCACCATACAAATGCATTTCGCCCAGATGGAATTGCGCTTCCGCGTTACCGCTTTGCGCCAGTTTTTTATAGAGCTCCAGAGCTTGCGGGTAGGATTTATTTTCCAGCAGTTTATTCGCGTCAGCCAATTCATCGGCATAAGCCGCACAAGAAAATAACAAAAATATACTGAATGCGATTTTTTTCATCTTTACTCTCCATTGAGAAACAGATACAGATTCGTTACAGCGCTTGTCCTGAATTGCGGCGCAAGACTTAAATGTAATCTGTTTCTCATGAAAAGCGCAACCTTATTAATCTCGCAATGACGACTCGCCCAGTGCGCTGCGGAAATCGTCGAGCAGGTCGGCTTCGTCTTCGATACCGACCGACACGCGTATCAGCGACTCGGCGATGCCCATGCTGGCGCGGCGCTCGGCCCCCATCTCGTAGAAGATCGTGTGCGCCACTGGAATGACCAGGGTACGCGTGTCGCCCAGGTTGCTGGCGGGGATGGCCAGGTTCAGGCGGTTCAGGAAGTCGAAGCAGTCGATCCCATCCTTCAGTTCAAAACTGAACAGCGAACCATAGCTGCGGAACAGCTCAGTGGCAATGCCGTGCTGCGGGTGTGCGGGCAAACCCGGATAGTGCACCGCCGCCACGCGCGGATCGGCTTCCAGCATGCTCGCCAGTGCCAGTGCGTTCGAGCAGGTGCGGTCCATGCGCAAGGCCATGGTTTCCGCGCCGACGGCGATATGGTGCGCCGCTTCCGGACCCAGCGAGGCGCCGAAGTCGCGCAAGGCCTTGGCGCGGATCTGCGCGATGCCCCATTGTTTTGGCGCTGCCTTCTTGTAGTTCTCGAAAATGTTCGGGTAAGTGCTCCAGTCGAATTCGCCAGTATCAGTCAGGCTGCCGCCCAGCGCATTGCCGTGGCCGCCGATCGACTTGGTCAGCGCATTGACCACCAGGCCGGCACCGACCGCTTTCGGGCGGAACAGATACGGCGTGGTCATGGTGTTGTCGACGATATACAGAATGCCATTTTCGCGGCACAGTTCACCGATTTTCGCCAGGTCGGCAATCTGCGTGCGCGGGTTGGCGATGGTCTCGACAAACACGATGCGCGTCTGCGGCGTGATGGCAGCGGCGACATTGGCCATATCGGTGGCGTCGACAAACGACACGCCGATGCCCTGCCCCGTTACCGTCTGCCACAGGCTGTTGGTATTGCCAAACAAAAACGCCGACGACACCACATGGTCGCCTGCGCGCAGCAGCGACTGCACCACGGCGCCGATGGCGCCCATGCCGGTGGCAAAACACAAGGTGGCCACGCCGTCTTCCATCTGGTTGACCTTGTCTTCCAGCGCGGAGACGGTCGGATTGCCCTGGCGGCCATAGCGAAAGCCCGGCTCCTTGCCCTGGAACACGGAGGCCAGCTGGCGCGCGTCGCTGTAGCCGAACGCCACCGAGGTATGCACGGGCTTGTGCAGCGAACCGTGTTCGATGCCCTTGCGGCGGTCGTTATGCAGGATGGTGGTGGTAAAGCCGTAGGTTTTTTTGGTGGTCATGGTTGAAATTCCGGATATGCGATTTGCCATGCAAACCCAACGGCAAATGCCGGGGTCGGACCCCGCGGGTCCGACCCCAAAAAAATGCCCGGCATGTGCCGGGCAGGTTACTTATGCTTCCGTGGTTGCCAGATTCAGGTTCAGCTGGGAACGCGGCGTGTCTTCGGGCGCTGCGGCCTTCGGATTGTGGCGCGCGTATTCCAGGCGGTCCAGGTAGTCCTGCGACACGTCGCCGGTAACATACACGCCATCGAAGCACGACGCTTCAAAGCTGGTCAGGGCCGGATTGACGTCGGCAATTGCTTGTTTCAGAGCATCGATATCCTGGTAGACCAGGTAGTCGGCGGTGATTTCGCGGCACACTTCTTCCGTCGTGCGGCCGTAGGCGATCAGCTCGTCGCGCGTCGGCATGTCGATGCCGTACACGTTCGGGTAGATCACCGGTGGCGCGGCCGAGGCGAAGATCACCTTCTTGGCGCCCGCTTCGCGCGCCATCTGCACGATTTCGCGGCTGGTGGTGCCGCGCACGATCGAGTCGTCAACCAGCAGTACCACTTTATCCTTGAATTCGGACGGGATCGCATTGAGCTTCTGGCGTACGGATTTCTTGCGCGCCGCCTGGCCCGGCATGATGAAGGTACGGCCGATGTAGCGGTTCTTGATGAAGCCTTCGCGGTACTCGATGTTCAGCGCCAGGGCCAGCTGGATGGCGGCCGGACGCGACGAGTCGGGAATCGGCATGACCACGTCGATGCCGCCTTCGGGCAGTTCGCGGCGGATCTTCTCGGCCAGGTACTCGCCCATTTTCAGGCGCGTGGCGTAGACCGAGGCGCCATCGATGACGGAGTCGGGACGGGCCAGGTAGACGAACTCGAACACGCACGGGTTCAGGCTGGCATTGTCGGCGCACTGCTGGCTGTGCAGTTTCTTGTCGGCGTCGATGAACACCGCTTCGCCCGGCGCGATATCGCGCACGAAGCGGAAGCCCATGCCTTCCAGCGCCACCGATTCGGAGGCGATCAGGTACTCGGTGCCCTGCTCGCTTTCATTGATGCCCAGGCACAGTGGACGGATGCCGTGCGGATCGCGGAAGGCCAGCAAGCCCACGCCGGCGATCTGCGCCACGGCCGCATAGCCGCCCTTGACGCGGCGGTTCAGCACGGTCACGGCCTTGAAGATGGCTTCCGGATCGAGTACCAGGCCGGTGGTGGCCTGGTGGATTTCATGCGCCAGCACGTTGAGCAGCACTTCCGAGTCGGAATCGGTATTGATATGGCGGCGGTCGTTCTTGAACATTTCCTGTTTCAACTGTTCCCAGTTGGTCAGGTTGCCATTGTGCGCCAGCGTGATGCCGAACGGCGCATTCACATAGAACGGTTGTGCTTCCTCTTCGCTCGACGAACCGGCGGTCGGATAACGACAGTGGCCGATGCCGGAATTGCCTTGCAGCGAACGCATGTTACGCGTGCGGAAGACGTCACGCACCAGACCGTTGGCCTTGTGCATGGAAAACATACTGCTGTGATTGGTCGCAATCCCTGCCGCGTCCTGACCGCGATGTTGCAAGAGCAACAATGCATCATAGAGCAATTGATTGACAGGTTGATGGGAAACGACGCCGACGATGCCACACATGGTGTGCTCCTGTAACTGTGCTACTGATTTTAAAAAAAATTCAAAATTTCACATGCTGCGCGTAGGCGGCAGGCAGATAAGGCTTGATGGTGCGCGCGCCCTGCTCGGCGAGCGGACTGAGCAACGCGTTCTTCCAGAACGGCTGTTGCGGTATGGAGGTCATGCCACACAAGATGACGGTGGTCAGCACAATTACAAGGCCACGTGCCACGCCGAACAGACTGCCCAGCATGCGGTCCACCAGGCTCAGGCCCGTAACCTTGACCAGTGCATCGACCGTCATGCCCAGCAGTCCCATCAAAATGCGCACGCCGATAAACAGCACCACAAAGGCCAGCAGCAAACGCACGGCTTCGCCCGGGATCACGGCAGGCAGGAATTTGGCCAGCGTCGCACCGTAGGCATTGGCGGCAATAAATGCCACCACCCAGCTGATCAGCGACAGGATCTCCTTGATCAGGCCACGCATCGTGCTGATCAGGACCGAGGTGGCCAGCACGAACAGCACCAGGTAATCGAAAATCGTCACGCCCGACTAGCCCGCTGAACTCATGCCGGCACCAGGCTGCCGCCCAAGCCCAGCTTCTGCAGCTTGGCGCGGGTTTTTTCCGCTTCATCGCGGCTGCCGAACGGTCCGACGCGCACGCGGATGCGCTGGCCCGCCGGGCTCGACACTTTCTGCGTGTACGAATGGATGCCCGCGTCGCGCAATTTCGCCTGCAACTCGTCGACCTTGTCCTGTGTCGCCAGCGCGGCGACCTGCACCACGAACTTGCCGCCATCGGCATCGGCGGCTTTTTCCTCCGCCTTGGCTGGCTTGGCCTCGGCCTTGGCGGCAGGCTTGCCCTCCAGGATGGCCATCGCGCGCGCCGCATCGTCGCTGGACTTTTCCTTGACCGGCTTCGACTCGGGTTTCGGCTCGGGCTTCGGCTCCGGCTTGACCTCGTGCTTCGGCTCGGGCCTGGACTCGTGTTTCGGCTCGGGCTTCGGCTCCGGCTTGACCTCGCGTTTCGGCTCCGGTTTCGGCTCCACCTTGACCGGTTTCGGCTCGACATAGGCCGGTTTGACCGGTTCGGCTGCCGCCACCACGGTGGCAGGCGCAGGTACAGGCGTCGGCATCGGCGTCGGTTTGCTTCTTGCAGGCAATGGCGTATCGACAATTTCCTCGGACTGGTCCAGGCCATTGTTGGCAGTGCCGGGCGCAGGTGTCGTCGCAGGCGCGGCTTGCACCGGCACGGGCGCTGGCGCGACCGCCACTTTTTCCTTTGACGGAATATCGATGGCGATATCGTTGACGGGCGCCTTCGGTTCCGAATCGAGCAGCATCGGCAGGCCGACCGCCACGGCCAGGGCCAGCGCGATGGCGCCGATCAGGCGGCGGCGGGCACGTTTCTTTTCCGGCAGGGCAGGATCGGGCGTATCGCGGCCGCCACGGCGGCTGCCGCCGCCGCCGGCGGTATTGGCGGCGCGCTTGCGGGTCGGCGACTGTGCTTCGCCAGGAACATAAAAGCCACTGTCTTCGCCAGAAGATTCTTGCTTGTTTTTAAACAGTTTCGAGAACAAGCCCATGCGTCATTTTCAGTCAGTGTTTCAGTGAAGTGAGGATTTCCTGGCCTTCATCACGCCGGCAACGGTGAGGAAAGAACCAAAGACCACAATTCTATCATTCTCACCGGCCCGGCTCATTGCATTTGCAAAAGCTTGTGCCGGGTCGTCGAAAACAGACACGGTATGATCGCCGCTGTCAGGCTTGTCTTCCAGCATGATCTGTACCTTGGCCGCCAGCTCGGAGGCCGTGGCCGCGCGCGGCGATGGCAGGCCTGTCAGGCACCAGTGATCGACGTGTTCGCTCATGGCGGCCAGCACGCCGTCGATATCCTTGTCCTGCATGGAACCGAACACGGCATAGGTGTACGGATGAAAACCCATATTGCCCAGGTTCTGGTTCAGCGCCGAGGCCGCATGGGGATTGTGCGCCACGTCGAGGATCACGCTGGGGCGGCCCGGCAGGACCTGGAAGCGGCCCGGCAGCTCCACCGTCACCAGGCCGGTGCGCACTTCCTGTGCGCCGACCGGCAGCTTGAGTTTGAGCACTTCCAGCGCGGCCAGCACGGCGGTGGCGTTCAGGATCTGGTTGGCGCCGCGCAGGCTCGGGTAGGCCAGCGAATTGCGGCGCTGCTCGCGCCCGCCATAGTTCCACTGCTGCTTGTCGCCCGAATAATTGAAGTCGCGGCCCATCAGCCACAGGTCGGCGCCGATCGCTTGCGCATGGTCGATCAACGATTGCGGCGGCACCGGGTCGCTGCAGATGGCGGACTTGCCGGCGCGGAAGATGCCGGCCTTTTCAAAGCCGATCGCTTCGCGCGTGTCGCCCAGGTAATCGGTATGGTCGATATCGACGCTGGTGACGATGGCCACGTCGGCGTCGATCACATTGACGGCGTCCAGGCGGCCGCCGAGGCCCACTTCGAGGATGGCCACGTCCAGCTTGGCGTGCGACAGCAGGTGCAGGATCGCTAGGGTGGTGAATTCAAAATACGTCAGCGGCGTGTCGCCACGCACGGCTTCGACGGCCTGGAAACTGGCGACGAGCTGCTCGTCGCTGGCCATCTCGCCCAGCACGCGCGCGCGCTCATTGAAGTCAAGAAAGTGGGGCTTGATGTACAGGCCCACTTTGTAGCCGGCGCGCAACAGTACCGACTCCAGCATGGCGCAGGTGGAACCCTTGCCGTTGGTGCCCGCGACCATGATCACGGGGCAGGCAAAGGCCAGCTGCAGGCGCGCCTTGACGGCCTGCACGCGGTCGAGCCCCATGTTGATCTGGGTTTCCGAATGGCGGGTTTCCAGCATGGCGAGCCAGTCTGGCAATGACGTAGGGAGGTTTTGCATGGGAGACTTCTTGATTAGAGTGCGCGAAGCGGAAAGACATGAGACCCAAGACAGGGACCGGGGTCGGACCCTGAGGGTCCGACCCCGGCTGTTCGCGGGTTGGGCTGCTTAAGCCAATACTTCCACAGCCTGGTTCTGCAACAACGCCAGCAAACGCGCAATTTCTTCACGCATCTTGCGGCGGTCGACGATCATGTCGACCGCGCCCTTGGTGACGAGGAACTCGGCGCGCTGGAAGCCTTCCGGCAGTTTTTCGCGCACGGTGTTTTCAATCACGCGCGGGCCGGCAAAGCCGATCAGCGCTTTCGGCTCGGCAATGACCACGTCGCCCATGAAGGCGAACGAAGCGGACACGCCGCCCATGGTCGGGTCGGTCAGCACGCTGATGAACGGCAGTTTCTTTTCCGACAGCTTGGTCAGCATGGCGGTGGTTTTCGCCATCTGCATCAGCGACAGCAGGCCTTCCTGCATGCGCGCGCCACCGGTGGCGGTGATGCAAATGAACGGTACCTTCTGTTCCAGCGCGATCTGCGCGCCGCGCACGAAGCGCTCGCCCACGACCGAGCCCATCGAGCCGCCCATGAATTCGAATTCGAAGCACGCCACCACCACCGGCAAGCTCATGATCGCGCCGCCCATGACCACCATCGCGTCGGTCTCGCCGGTCGCTTCCATGGCGGACTTCAGGCGGTCCGGGTATTTCTTGCTGTCCTTGAACTTCAGCGTATCGACCGGCAGGATTTCCTGGCCGATTTCATAGCGGCCGCCGGCGTCGAGCAGGCTGTCGAGGCGTTCACGTGCGCGGATGCGCATGTGATGGTCGCATTTCGGGCAGACGTGCAGGTTCGATTCCAGGTCCGTACGGTACAGCACGGCTTCGCACGACGGACACTTGACCCACAGGCCTTCCGGCATGGTCTTGCGCGCGGCAGCGTCAGAGCGCTGTATGCGCGGTGGCAGCAGTTTTTCCAACCAACTCATATTTTTCTCCTGTTACCCTTGTCGGGCAAGAATGTCGTGTCGGTGCGTCGGTGGACGCCCCCGGCGAACGATGATGGGAAGGCCGCGTCTTGCGGCGCTCCCGTGTTATCCATTGCATTACTACCGCCGATTCAGTGGCCGAAGTGTAGCCGTTTATCGCCGGGCTGTCGAACTTTGCCGCCTTGGCATGATTGCCTGAACAGCAATTCCGCTCAAGCGTCGAGCGCGGCGCGGATGCCGGCCGTAAAGCTGCGCACGGCCTCGGCTTCGCCGCCTTGCGGGGCATTTTCGATTTCCTGGATAATGCGGCTGCCGATCACGACCGCATCCGCCACTTCCGCCACGGCGCGCGCGGTGGCCGCATCGCGGATACCGAAGCCGACGCCGATCGGCAATTTGACATGCTGGCGGATCGCCGCCAGCCGTTCGGCCACCTGCGCCGTATCAATATTGCCGGCGCCCGTCACGCCCTTCAAGGACACGTAATAGCTGAAGCCGCCACCGACCTTGGCCACCTGCGCGATGCGCTCCTCGGTCGAGGTGGGCGCCAGCAGGAAGATCAGGTCGAGGCCGCCGGCGCGCATGGCGGCGGCGAACTCTTCGCATTCCTCGGGCGGATAATCGACCACGATGGCGCCATCGGCGCCCGCTTCTTTCGATGCGGCAATAAAGGCGGCGCTGCCGATGCGTTCGATCGGATTCGCGTAGCCCATCAGCACCACCGGCGTGCTCTGGTTGGTCAGGCGGAACTGGCGCACATACTCGAACACATCGTGGATGCCGATATGGAATGCCAGTGCGCGCTCGCAGGCACGCTGGATCACGGGGCCTTCGGCCATCGGATCGGAAAACGGCACGCCCAGCTCCAGCACGTCGGCGCCGCCTTCGACCAGCGCGTGCATCAGCGGCACGGTGGCGTCGGGACCGGGGTCGCCGGCGGTGATAAAGGTCACCAGCGCGGTTTTGTTATGGGGTTTTAAATTGGCAAAGGTTGCGGCGATACGGGACATGGGAGGCTTTCTTGTAATCGGTGAGAGATGTCGGATTACGCGCTGGCGCGCCAATCCGACCTGCGCAATATTGGGGTTAATTAAAATTCAACCCCATGCGTTCCGCCACCGTATGCATGTCCTTGTCGCCGCGGCCCGACAGGTTGGCCAGCACAATTTTATCTTTCGGCAAGGTTGCCGCTAGCTTGGCCGCGTAGGCCAGCGCGTGCGACGATTCCAGTGCCGGGATGATGCCTTCGATATGGCAGCAGTCGTGGAACGCCTGCAGCGCTTCGTCGTCGGTGATCGACACGTATTGCGCGCGGCCCGAGTCTTTCAACCAGGAATGCTCCGGTCCCACGCCAGGATAGTCGAGGCCGGCCGAGACGGAATGCGTCTCGATGATCTGGCCATGCGCGTCCTGCAGCAGATAGGTGCGGTTGCCATGCAGCACACCGGGAAAGCCGGCCGTCAGCGAGGCCGAATGCTTGCCCGTGTCGAGGCCTTCGCCGGCCGCTTCCACGCCGATCAGCTGCACGTCCTTCTGGTCGACATACGGATAGAAAATGCCCATCGCGTTCGAGCCGCCGCCGATGCAGGCGAGCACGTAGTCGGGCTGGCGGCCCGTCATTTCCGGCATCTGCACCAGGCATTCCTCGCCGATCACCGACTGGAAGTCGCGCACCATCATCGGATACGGATGCGGGCCGGCCACGGTGCCGATAATGTAGAAGGTGTTTTCGATATTCGTGACCCAGTCGCGCATCGCTTCGTTGAGCGCGTCCTTGAGCGTCTTGGAGCCGGACTCGACCGGCACCACGGTGGCGCCCAGCAGTTTCATGCGGTACACGTTCTGCGCCTGGCGCTTGACGTCCTCGCTGCCCATGTAGACCACGCATTCGAGGCCGAAACGCGCGCAGATGGTAGCCGTGGCCACGCCGTGCTGGCCGGCGCCCGTCTCGGCGATGATGCGCGGCTTGCCCATGCGCCTGGCCAGCAGGGCCTGGCCGATCACATTGTTGATCTTGTGCGCGCCCGTGTGGTTCAGGTCCTCGCGCTTGAAGTAGATCTGCGCGCCGCCGGCCATCTCGGACCAGCGCTTGGCGTGATAGATCGGCGACGGACGGCCGACAAAGTGTTTCAGCTCGTAGCGAAACTCTTCGAGGAATTCAGGATCGGCGCTGTAGCGCGCATAGGCGTCCTTCAGTTCGGCCAGCGCGTGCGTAAGCGTTTCGGCAACAAACGAGCCGCCGTAGGGGCCGAAGTGGCCGCGCGCATCGGGGAAAGCATACTCGGTGGCGTGGAACAGCGGCGCAGCGCCGCTGGTGTTGAATGGCTGGGTCATGGGGTGTTTCCTCTGGCAATGATGGTATCGGCGTCCTGTACCGCGGCAATAAATGCGCGGACCCTGGACGCGTCCTTGATACCCTTGGCCGCTTCGACACCACTGCTGATATCGACGGCATAGGGGCGTACGCGCACCACTGCGTCAGTCACGTTGTGTACGCTCAAGCCACCACTCAAAACGACCCGAGGCGCGAGTTCTTCTGGAACGAGGGACCAATCAAATACCTTTCCTGCACCGCCGTAGGCGTCCACATAGGTATCGAGCAAGAGGCTGGAAAACAAGGGACTGGCGGCGCGATAGCGCTGTTCGTATTCTAGCAAATCCTGATGGCTTGTGTCAGGCCTGACGCGGAACACCTGCACGAACGGCGTCTGCACGGCTTGCGCCAGGGCAGCACTGTGCTCTGGCGTTTCGTCGCCATGGAACTGCAGCAGTGCCAGCGGCGCGACCGCAGTGATCGCTTGCACCTCGGCCACGCTGGCGTTGACGAACAGGCCCACCGCCGTCACGTAGGGCGGCATGGCGGCGATCAGGCTGGCCGCCTGCCCGGGCGTCACGTAGCGCGGGCTTTTCGGATAGAACACGAAACCGATCGCGTCGGCGCCGGCGGCGACCACCGCCTGGACGTCTTCAACGCGGGTCAGGCCGCAAATCTTGATACGGGTGCGGGGCATGGAAGTGTTTCCTTAAAACCAGGGCAAGGCGCTGCTGCCATCCTGCGGCAGGCCCCATTGCGGGTCGTAATCGATCTTCGCCAGGTACAGGCCATCCGGCATGAAGGTGGGCGCGGCCGCATGGCGGTCCTTGCTGTCCAGCAGATAACCCAGCCATTCCGGCGCTTCGCGGCCGCTGCCGATATACACCAGCGAGCCGACCAGGTTGCGCACCATATGGTGCAGAAAGGCATTGGCGGTAATCGTGAAGATGACCAGGTCGCCGCGGCGCTCGATGCGGATATCGTGCATCAGCTTGACGGGCGACTTGGCCTGGCACTGGGCGGCGCGAAACGCCGTGAAATCATGCCAGCCGATCAGCGGCGCGACCGCCTGCTGCATCAGCGCCACGTCGAGCGGCCGGAAAAAGAAGCCGGCGCGCCCTTCCACCAGCGGCGAGCGGGTGGCATTGTTGTACAGCACGTAGTGATAGGTACGCGCACGGGCGCTGAAGCGGGCGTGGAAAAAATCGTTGACGCTCGGGTCGCCCGGCAATTCCTTGGCCCAGCGCACGGCGATCGAGGCGGGCAGGAAGGCATTCACGCCGCGCACCCAGGAATGGATGTCGCGCGTCAGGGTGGTATCGAAATGCACCACCTGTTCCAGCGCATGCACGCCAGTGTCGGTGCGGCCGGCGCAGGTGGTGGCCAGGCGCACGCGGGCGAATTTCTCCAGCGCGTTTTCCAGCTGGTCCTGCACCGTCAGGCCACTTTCCTGCTTCTGGTAGCCATGCCAGGCCAGCCCGTCATACTGCAGGCCCAGGGCGATGCGCTTCAAGGGCGCGGCTTCAATGATATTTTGCATTGCCGCATTATACCGGCGAGCCAGCCTGAGGCGTTCCAACACTTGAAGCGCCTGAGACGGCGTTCAGGGCACGCAACGCAGCCATGGGCGTCGCTTAACTGAGCAAAGCGCGCATCGTGTTGGCCTTGGCCACCTGCTCCGGGCTGCCGCCCTTGATCACTTCATCGATCAGCTCGCGCGCGCCTTCCTTGTCGCCGATTTCCTGATAGGCAATCGCCAGGTCCAGCTTGGTATCCATTTCCATATGGATGGCCGACAGCGGATCGTCCACGCCGGCGCTGGCGCCCGCCGTCTTGCCGTCATTCAGATCGAGGTCGATGCCGGTCAGGTCGAACTCCTGTGGCGCCGGTGGCGTTTCGGCTGGCGTGGCAGCCGCTGGCGTGCCGGCTGCGGCCGCTGGCGTGGCTGGCGTGGCGGGCGAATCCAGATCGAAATCGGCCAGGTCGACGTTTTTCAGGGGATCGGGCAATGGCGTCAGGCCAGGCCCGACGCCGTTGACGGGACCGGCTGGCGGCTCCAGGTCCAGGCCGAAATCCATGCTGGCGTCGTACTGCGCCTCATCGTCGACATCGAGCGCGGACGGCGTGGCAGCCAGGCCATTGCCGGAACCTTTGTTGGGACCGTTGGCAGGCCCAGGCATCACGATCGGATCGCTGGTCGATACCGGTTCGAAGTCCAGGCTGTCCAGATCGAAATCGAGCGGATGGCGCTCGTCGCGCACCGGCACGGCTGCGGCCGCAGCGGCGGCCGGCGCGGATTCGGCCGGCGGCGGCAGGTCGAATGTGCTGTCGTTCAACGGCACGTCCACGCTCTGGCCGCGCAGCGCCTCCTCGGTCGGCTTGGTCAGGCTGACCACGGCGTCCACATCGGCGTCGCCATACAGCGGATTGGTCGGATCGAGCGCGGCGCCCATGGCGGCCGCTTGCGGCCATTCATCGCCATGGCCGCGGGTCTGGCTGTACAGTTCGCTGGCCTGGTCTTCGAACGCGGCCACATCCTTGCGCGCCGAGTAGATTTCCAGCAGTTTCAGGCGTGCCGCATGGCGGTCCGGATTGGCGCGCAGGGCTTCCTTGAGGATATCTTCCGCCTGGCCGTCGCGGCCATAGGCGATATACACGTCGGCTTCGGCCACCGGATCGACTTCGTTCGCGGCCAGCGCAGCGGCGCCGGCCAGCGCAGCGGCGCCGGCCACCGCCGCCACGCCAGCGCCGGCGCCGGCGGCGGCAGCGCCCGCGCCAAACAGCTGGTTGCGCGCTTCGGACTGCTGGTCTTCCGCCGCCAGCTCGTGTCCCAGCTCATGTGCAGGAACGTCCGGCGACGCTGGTGCATCGGGCGGCAGCACCGGCGCGATATGGTCGTGCGGTGGCGGTGCGTCTTTCTTGCGCCGTGCGATGACCAGTGCCGCAGCGGCCGCAAACAGCGCCGCCAGCGCAATGCCGATCGCGCCCAGGTGCTCGTTGATCTTGTCGGCGAACGAGGGTTCCAGCGGCGATGGCTTCCTGGCCAGCGGCACCGGCTTGGCTTTCGGCACCGGAGGCTGCGGCGTGGCTGCCGGGGTGCTGGCAGCCACTTCATCAGGCTTGGCCGGCGATGGCGCGCTCTTGTCGGCCATCGCCTTGTTCTTCACCGCCATCAGCTGTTCCAGGTCGCTGACATTCTTCTCCAGCTCCTTGACGCGTGCCGCCGCTTCTTCCACCTGCTTGGCCTTGGCGATCTTTTCTTCCTCGCTGGCCACCGTGCTCTTGCCTGCTGCCTTGGCAGCCGGTTCGGCTTTCGACAGTTTCAGCTTGTCCTGCGCTTCGCTGGCCGCGGTCGGCTTCTCTTCCACTTTGGTCGCGCCGATCTTGCCACCCGTGCTTTGCGTGGCCTGCGCCGCGCGCGTCGGCCGGCCGCTTGCCACCTGCCCCGCCAGCTTGCTGCGGTAGGCTTCGAAGTCCAGCGCATGCGCCGTCACGACGCCCTTGGCTTCGGCGCCGTCCAGTGCACGCACGGTCTCGCTGGACGGCACGGCCAGGATGCGCCCGGCCTGCATGCGGTTCATGTTCTCGCCCTTGAAGGCGTCCGGATTGGCGCGGTACAAGGCCACCAGCATCATGTCGAGCGACACGCCGGACGGCTTGAATTGACTGGCGATGCGGCTCAGCGTATCGCCCTGTCTGACGCGGTAGTCGGTGGCTTTTTTCCTGTCGCCTGCCGCGGCAGGCGCGGCGGCCGGTGCCGGTGCGGCCGCTGCCGCGCCGCTGCCCAGGCCTTTGCCCGGCTGCACCGGCGCTGCCACCTGCGGGCCGCGCGTCTGGCGCGCTTCGGGCGTATCGAGCACAAATGCATATTCGCGCGTCTGCGCGCCGCCCTTGCCGCTCAGTTCCAGCAACAGGTTGACCAGCGGCTCGGTCAGCGGCTGCGCCGAGCTGATGCGGATGAACGGGGTGCCGGTGCGCGTCTCGACGGCAAACGTCAGGTTGTTCAACGCCGGATTGAAGTCGACCACCGCCTGCCGGTATGCATCGGGCGGCGCCAGCTTGGCCAGCAGGGTCGCGGTTTCGCCTGGCTTGACGCCCGTCAGCTCCACTTCCGCGCGCAGCGGCTGGCCGACGGCGGACAGTACCGTAATCTTGCCCAGCTGGGCCGCATATGCCGCCGGTGACAACAACATCGTGCAGGCAGCTGCGCTGGCGAGTGTTTTGAAGGCGAGGGAGGCGACCCGGGGACGAGTGTGTACAGGCATAATTGGCGGCATCTTAGTTGACATGGGAAAACAGTTACTTTTCCAGAGGTATCAACATATCATCATGCCCATGGGGATGCAAGCGCCACATGGTTGAGGCGGCAAGGGGCATGGACGAAAAAAAGCCGGGGACTGCGCCCCGGCCGGTTCTGCCTGCTGCCTCAGCCGTGCAATCAGTTATCGAGCAGGATGCGCAGCATGCGGCGCAGCGGTTCGGCCGCGCCCCACAGCAGCTGGTCGCCCACGGTGAAGGCCGACAGGTATTCGCCGCCCATGCTCATCTTGCGCACACGGCCCACCGGGATCGTCAGGCCGCCCGTGACAGCCGCCGGCGACAGGTCGCGCACCGACGCTTCGCGCGTGTTCGGCACCAGTTTCACCCATTCATTGCTGCTGGCGATAATGTCGTTGATTTCATCGAGCGGCACGTCTTTTTTCAGCTTGATGGTCAGTGCCTGCGAGTGGCAGCGCATGGCGCCGATGCGCACGCACAGGCCGTCGACGGCGATTTCCTTGCTGCCAAAATCAGCACCGCGGCCCAGGATCTTGTTGGTTTCCGCGCCGGCCTTCCATTCTTCCTTCGACTGGCCGTTGCCCAAGTCCTTGTCGATCCATGGAATCAGGTTGCCGGCCAGCGGCGCGCCGAACTGCTTGATCTCGTCAGGCGAATAGCCGTGCTGGGTTGCCAGCACCTGGCGGTCGATTTCCAGGATGGCCGAGGCGGGGTTTTCCAGCAGCGCCTTGACGGAACTGTTGATGGTGCCGAACTGGGTCAGCAGTTCGCGCATGTGCTGCGCGCCCCCGCCCGAGGCTGCCTGGTAGGTCATCGAGGTCATCCAGTCGATCAGGTCGTGCTGGAACAGGCCGCCCAGGCCGATCATCATGCAGGACACGGTGCAGTTGCCGCCGATATAATTCTTGACCCCCTTGCCCAGCGCATCCTTGATCACGTGCAGGTTGACCGGGTCGAGCACGATGACGGCGTCTTTTTCCATGCGCAAGGTCGACGCCGCATCGATCCAGTAGCCATCCCAGCCGGCTGCGCGCAGCTGCGGGAAGACGGCACTGGTGTAGTCGCCACCCTGGCAGGAAATGATGATGTCGCACTTGGACAGTTCGGCGATATTGTTGGCATCCTTGAGGATGGTTTCATTCTTCGCCATCGCCGGCGCCGCGCCGCCCGTGTTCGAGGTGGTGAAAAATACCGGTTCGATATGGGCGAAATCGCCCTCTTCCTGCATGCGCTGCATCAGGACCGAACCGACCATACCGCGCCAACCTACCAAGCCTACTAATTTCATTACCATTCCTCGAGAAGAGACGGCGAATGCCGTCATTGAATAATTTTATCCCAACGCTTTTACAACTGCATCACCCATCGCTTCGGTGCCAACCAAGGTCGTGCCCGCTTCGTGGATATCGGCGGTGCGCAAGCCCTGCGCCAGCACGCTTTTCACGGCCGCCTCGATCCGGTCCGCCTGCTCGGCGCGGTTCAGGGAATAGCGCAGCATCATGGCCGCCGACAAAATGGTGGCCAGCGGATTGGCGATGCCCTTGCCGGCGATATCGGGTGCCGAGCCGTGCGACGGCTCGTACAGGCCCTTGTTGCTGGCGTCGAGCGAAGCGGACGGCAGCATGCCGATCGAACCGGTCAGCATGGCGGCCGCGTCCGAGAGGATATCGCCGAACATGTTACCGGTCACCATCACGTCAAATTTCTTCGGCGCCCGCACCAGCTGCATGGCCGCGTTGTCGACATACATATGGTCGAGCGCGACGTCCGGATACTCCTTGTGCACGTCAGTGACGATGTCTTTCCAGAACTGGAACGTTTCCAGCACGTTCGCCTTGTCGACGCTGGTCAGGCGCTTGTCGCGCTTCTGCGCGGCCTGGAACGCCACATGGGCGATGCGGCGGATTTCGCCTTCCGCATAGCGCATGGTGTCGAAGCCTTCGCGCTGGCCCTTGAAAGGACCGTCCGGGCACTCGCGCACGCCGCGCGGCTGGCCAAAATAAATGTCGCCGGTCAGTTCGCGGATGATCAGGATGTCGAGGCCCGAGACCACTTCCGGCTTCAGGGTCGAGGCGCCCGCCAGTTCCGGATACAGGATCGCCGGACGCAGGTTGGCAAACAGACCCAGGTTCTTGCGCAGGCCCAGGATCGCCTGCTCGGGACGGAACTGGCGCTCCAGGTTGTCGTACTGGTAGTCGCCGACGGCGCCAAACAGCACCGCATCGGCCGCCTTGGCCAACGCCAGCGTGCCTTCCGGCAGCGGGTGGCCGTGCGCGGCATAGCCGGCGCCGCCGACTGGCGCCGTTTCCAGTTCAAACGATTCACCGAGGACATTGAGGACCTTGACGGCCTGGGCGATGATTTCGGGACCGATACCGTCGCCGGGCAGGATAGCAATTTTCATGTTTACCTATAAATGATTTGAACGTGCCTGAAAAACGTTAAAGGCAAGGCAACGCAGCCATGGACGTTTTCTCGGGCATGTTATTTAAATGGTGTTGGCAAGCCAGGGCTGGCTCGATAAATGGCGCTCTTCAAAGGCACGGATGTCGTCGGCGTGGCGCAGGGTCAATCCGATATCGTCGAGGCCATTCATCAGGCAATACTTGCGGAAGGCGTCGATCTGGAACGGGTACGAGACCGAGCCGTTGCTGGTCGACACGCGCTGCTGTTCCAGGTCGACCACCAGTTTATAACCGGGGAAGGCCTTGACTTCATTGAACAGGTGATCGACCTGCGCTTCCGACAGCACGATTGGCAGCAGGCCGTTCTTGTAGCAGTTGTTGAAGAAGATATCGGCAAACGACGGCGCGATAATGGCGCGGAAGCCATACTGGTCCAGCGCCCACGGCGCGTGTTCGCGCGAGGAACCGCAGCCGAAGTTCTTGCGCGTCAGCAAAATCGAGGCGCCCTGGTAGCGCGGCTCGTTCAGCACGAAGTCCGGATTGAGCGGACGGCGGCTGTTGTCCTGGCCCGGCTCGCCATGGTCGAGGTAGCGCCATTCGTCGAACAGGTTGGGGCCGAAGCCGCTGCGGTGGATCGACTTCAAAAATTGCTTCGGGATAATCGCGTCGGTATCGACATTGGCGCGGTCCAGCGGCGCGACCAGGCCTTCGTAAATCGTAAATTTATCCATGCTGTATGTACTCGGTAGGACGGGCGGCGCCAGGCACCGGCACCGTCACAGGGTTATTTTCCGCCGGCGCCAGTGACGACCTGGCCGACTTTCTGCACATCGCGGCCGAAGCCGGAGACGGTGTTGCAGCCGGCCAGGACCAGGGTGGCGATCAGGAGGGCGATGAGTTTTTTCATGTTGTTTTTCAGGTGTTGAGCTAAAGGTAGCGTTAGTGTAATTCAGCGGCTCGAAGCTGGGGTCAGTCCTTGCGGATCGGAAGTTTTTCCACTGGAAAAACTTCGCCCGGCGGGTCTGCCCCCTGATTTCAGCTGCGTTACCACGCAGTATGTTTAACTCATCGCAATCCACGCACATCCACAAAATGCCCGGCAATCCCCGCCGCTGCCGCCATCGCCGGCGACACCAGATGCGTGCGTCCGCCCTGCCCTTGCCGGCCTTCGAAGTTGCGGTTCGAGGTCGAGGCGCAGCGTTCACCCGGCTCCAGGCGGTCGGCGTTCATCGCCAGGCACATCGAGCAGCCCGGCTCGCGCCATTCGAAACCGGCATCCTTGAAGATGCGGTCCAGGCCTTCGCGTTCGGCCTGGTCCTTCACCAGCCCCGAGCCCGGCACCACCATGGCCAGCGTCACGTTCGAGGCACGGTACTTGCCGCGCACCACGGCGGCCGCCGCGCGCAGGTCTTCGATGCGCGAATTGGTGCACGAACCGATAAACACCTTGTCGATGCGGATGTCCGAGATCGGCGTGTTCGGCGTCAGGGCCATGTAGACCAGCGCCTTTTCGATGGCGTCGCGCTTGACGCTGTCCTTTTCGTTGTCGGGATCGGGCACGCGGCCATCGATACCGACCACCATTTCAGGCGAAGTGCCCCAGGTGACCTGCGGCTCGATCTCGGCCGCGTTCAGGGTGACGACCAGGTCGAAACGCGCGCCCGGGTCCGAATGCAGGGTGCGCCAGTAGGCCACCGCGCGGTCCCAGTGCGGTCCGGCCGGCGAAAACGGACGGCCCTTGACGTAGTTGATGGTGGTGTCGTCGACGCCGATGATGCCGGCGCGCGCGCCCGCCTCGATCGCCATGTTACACACCGTCATGCGCCCTTCCATCGACAGCGCGCGGATCGCCGAGCCGCCGAACTCGATACAGTAGCCGGTGCCGCCGGCCGTGCCGATCTTGCCGATAATGGCCAGCACGATGTCCTTGGCGGTGACGCCGGCCGGCAGCGCGCCGTCGACCTGCACCAGCATCGATTTCGATTTCTTCTGCAGCAGGGTTTGCGTGGCCAGCACATGCTCGACTTCCGAGGTGCCGATGCCGTGCGCCAGCGCGCCGAACGCGCCGTGGGTCGAGGTGTGCGAATCGCCGCAGACCACTGTCATGCCGGGCAGGGTCGCGCCCTGCTCGGGGCCGATCACGTGCACGATGCCCTGGCGCTTGTCGTTCATGTTGAAGTAGGTCAGGCCATAGTGCCTGGCATTCTTGTCCAGCGTTTCGACCTGCAGGCGCGACACCGGGTCGGCAATGCCATCGGCGCGGCTGGTGGTCGGCACGTTATGGTCGGCAACGGCCAGGTTGGCGGAAATGCGCCACGGCTGGCGCCCGGCGTCGCGTAGTCCGTCGAACGCTTGCGGGCTGGTCACTTCGTGCACCAGGTGCCGGTCGATATACAGAATGGTCGTGCCATCTTCTTCGGCGCGCACCACGTGGGATTCCCAGAGTTTGTCGTAAAGCGTCTTCATCATGAGTTATGCAGCATTGCCACAGCCTGTAGTAAGTGATCAAGTGAGTCCGGATTCATACGGTGATCCACAAGGATTATGCCATATTTTGCCCGCCACAGAACCGAAAGCAGCCCATCCGTGGGATTGGCGATACAAAGTTTGGTCACGATGTTGGATTTGAGCTGAAAATTGCCGATTCAGCCCATCTTGTGGCAGCGCGGCGGGTCAGGCAGGCGCTGGCCCGAAGCAATCACGGCAGCCCTGCAAAATCATGGGATTCTCAGCAGCTTTCGTGTATTGTATTTTGACAATAATATCGAGGAAGATAGCGCTGATGAGACTGTATGTTTTTGCCACTACCGTTCTGGCTGCTTTGGCAGCCAGCCATGCGCAAGCGGCCACGCCGGGCGAGGCCTGCCTGCGGGACTTGCGCGTCCTTCCCGCCTTTTTGCTGGAAAACGATACTGGCGCGCGCCAGCACCTGGCGCAAAAAGGCCAAGCGTATTTCGACCAGGCGCTGGCCGGCGCCAGCAGCGCGGCGGCCAAAGTGAGCGATGAGGCTGCCTGCAATACGGTACTGTCCGGCTACCTGAGCCAGTGGCGCCATGGCCACCTGCAGATCATGCCGAGCAGTACAGCGCAGCGAGACACGCCAGCACCCGCGTCCTCTCCAAGCGCCGCGCCGGCGCCGGCCAGGGATAACCGGGCGCCATCGCTGCAACTGCTGTCACCGCACACGGCACTGCTGACCTTGCCGAGTTTTTTTCCCGAGTACGCCAGGCCCATCATTGAGCTACTGGAAAGCAAGCGCGACGAGCTGGCCAGCCGGCCCAACTGGATCATCGATGTGCGGCGCAACAATGGCGGCAGCGACAGCACGTATGCGCCCTTGCTGCCATGGATAGCGTCTGGCGAGAGCGTCAATATCGGCGGTGAATGGCTGTCCACGCCGGCCAATATCGCCAACCAGGAAAATATCTGCGCGCTGTACGCGCCGGGAGACGCCACCTGCACGCAATACATGGCGCTGACCGTCAGCCGCATGCGCAGCGTCCAGCCCGGCCAGTTCGTGGCGCAGAGCGCCGACGGACCTGTCAGCTATGCGCGTGTTGCCGGCCAGGCCGTACAGCCGTCCAGGGTGGCGGTGCTGGTCGACCGCGATTGCGGCAGCTCCTGCGAACAATTCCTGCTGGAAGCGCGGCAAAGCTTTCGCGTCAAGCTGATCGGACGCAACAGCGGCGGCGCGCTCGATTATTCGAATCTGCGCATGCAGCCCTTGCCCTCGGGAGTGCGCCAGCTGGCTTACGCCACCTCCCGCTCGGCCCGCTTGCCACACCTGCAGGTGGACCTGGGCGGCATCATGCCCGACGTCTATCTGCCGCCGCCCGGGGACGAGGCCGGCCGCGCAGCAGAGATCGTGCGCGTGCAGCGCTGGCTGGAAGGCGGCACGCTGCGCCCCGGCGGCCCATAAAAAAGGCTATGTCAGCGAAAAAGGTGGAAACGTTCTGACGTTGCTGGCGTCTAACTGATCAGTAATTTCCTTTCAGGAGACGATCATGCATCCAGTCCAGTGGCAGGCGCTCATCGCTCAATTCTCGCAGTTGTCGCGGCGCCAGCGCCTCACCGGCATCGCGCTACTGCAAGACGGTGTGCAAGATACCGCCATCGCCCTGATCGAGCAGACGGCGCAGGCAAACCTGCATTGCCCGGCCTGCCGCGCCACGCATATCCACCGGCACGGCCATGCCCATGGCTTGCAGCGCTATCGCTGCGTGCCCTGCGGCAGGACCTTCAATGCCTTGACGGGCACACCTCTCGCGCATCTGCACCACAAGACACAGTGGCTGGCGTATGCCGGCTGCCTGCTCGCATCGTTTTCCGTGCGCAAGGCAGCCGAACAGGTTCACATCCACCGCAACACCAGCTTTCGCTGGCGCCATCGTTTCCTGGCGCTGGCAAAGACCGACCGGCCGCGTTGCCTGCACGGCATCACCGAAGCCGATGAGATGTATCTGCTCGAATCACAGAAAGGATCGCGGCATCTGACGCGACCGCCACGCCAGCGTGGCGGCGCAGCGCGCCAGCGCGGCATTTCCGATGAACATGTGTGCATCCTGGTGGCGCGCGACCGCACCGGGCAAACCATCGATTTTGTCGCTGGCCGTGGCCAGCTCAGCAAGGCCAAACTGCAAGCATGCCTGCCGGGCATCATCGATCGCGACATTTTGCTGGTGAGCGATGGCCATCCTGCCTATCCCGTGTTCGCCCGCGAGTTCGGTATTGCGCATGCGGCGGTGAACTTGCGCGCGGGCATCCGCGTGCGTGGCACCGTCCACGTCCAGAACGTGAATGCCTATCACAGCCGCCTGCGCGGATGGCTGAGTGCGTTTCATGGCGTGGCGACACGCTATCTGCCCAATTACCTGGGATGGCGCTGGATCCTTGACGCCAGGAGAATTATCTCGCCACAAAGCTTGCTCAAGGCCACCATGGGAACCTTTCCACACCTGACGGTGACATAGCCATAAAAAAAGCCCGCGGCAGTCACGCTGCCGCGGGCTCGATGTACTGACGCTGTAAAACTATGCCGCCAGGCGCACGCTGCCGCGGCAGCCATCCATCAGGAAGGACAGGCCGACCACCAGCACCAGCTCGCCTTCGGCGGAGCGGGCCGTGCCCGTGATGCCTTCCACCGTGATGGCGGTCATCGGCTTGATCACCAGATCGGCCGTGCCATCAACGGCTTCCACCGCCAGGATATACGGTTGCGGCGCAGCCACAACGATGCCGACCCGTTCGCTGCACGACTCGTAGCCGAGGGCGCCCGCCAGCGAGCGTACCGGCAACGGACGGCCCTGGTCTTTCAGCACCGGCGCGCCGCCCACTTCCATGAACGTTTCCGGCAACTCGACCACGCGCTGCACCACCGCCATCGGCAGCGCCAGTGCGGCGCCCGAAGTCGATACCAGCATGGTCGGCACGATCGACAGTTCGATCGGCAAGCGAATGGCAAACTTGGTGCCCTTGCCCAGCGATGATTCGATATGGATCGCGCCGCGGTTTTTCTCCACCGCCGTTTTCACCACATCCATGCCGACACCGCGGCCCGACACGCTCGACGCGACTTCCTTGGTCGAGAAACCGGGCAGGAACACCAGCTGGAAGCATTCGTCGTTGGTGAGCTGGGCGTTTTCGCTGATCAGGCCTTTCTGCTGCGCCTTGCTGCGCAGGAAGACCGGATCCATGCCTTTGCCATCGTCCTGCAGCACGATCATCACGCTGTTCGCTTCCTGCCAGGCCTTCAGGGAAATATACGACTTGGCAGGCTTGCCGGCGGCCAGGCGATCTTCCGGCGACTCGACGCCATGGTCGAGCGAGTTGCGCAGCATGTGCACCAGCGGATCGTACAGGCTGTCGACCACCACGCGGTCGACTTCCGTCTCCGCGCCTTCGATGGTCAGTTCGACATCCTTGCCCAGGTCCTTGGCCAGCTCGCGCACCAGGCGCGGGAATTTCTGGAACAGGCGGCCGACCGGCTGCATGCGCGTGGCCAGCGTGGCCCGCTGCAGCTCGGTCGAGTAGCGCGAGGCGCGTTCCAGGGTTTCCGCCAGCGTCGCCATCAGGGTGGCGGCCTGGCCTTCGAATTTGAATTGCAGCAGGCGCTCGAGCAGCACGGCAGCCTGGTTGGCGGCCTGCACCGATTCGCCGGCCACTTCCAGCAAGGCGTCGAGCTTGACGGCGTCGACGCGGATGCTGTCTTCCTTGACCGGCGCGGCGTGGCGCACGTCAGGACGTTCTTCGCGGCGCTCTGCGCCATCCCAATTTTTGGCGGCCGGCTTGGCGGCGGCCGGGGCCGCTGCTGCGGCTGGCGCAGCCGATGTTGCCACCGCCGCGGCAGTTGCAGGCGCAGCAGTGGCGACTACCGCCAGCTGGCTGCCGGCCGGCACCACGGAGTTGTACAAAGCGGTCCAGTCGAGGCCATCGGCGCCGACCGCCACGGCGGCAGGGGCGCTGGCGGCGGGCGCAGCGGCAGTGGCAGCAGCTGGCGCAGCCGCCACCGGGGCGGCCACGGCAGGTGCCGGCGCGGCGGCCGGCGCCTCCATGCTCTTGCCTTCGATGGCGTCGGTCAGGATCTGTTCCAGCTCTTCCGGCATGGCCGGCAGGCTTTCCGGCGCGGCGCCGTTGGCCAGTTCGGTCAGTTGGTCGGCCACGAAGCCGGACGCTTGCAGCGCCGCCTCGATGGCGATCGGGGTCACGGGCGCGGCGCCCGTGCGCAGCGCATCGAACAGGTTTTCCGTCAGATGGCAGGCCGCCACCAGTGCCGGCAAGCCCATGAAGCCGGCGCCGCCCTTGATGGTGTGGAAGGAACGAAACACGGCATTGAGTGTTTCCTTGTTGTCCGGATCGCGCTCGAGACGCAATAAGTGCTCTTCAACATTAACCGCAAGATCCATCGCCTCAACGACGAAATCCTTGAGCATATCGTCCATTAGAATCCCAAATCGGCAAGAAGGTCGTCTACATTATCCTGGTCCAGCGCCACCGATGGCACGGAAGGGCCTTGCATCAGCGGCGCGTCCTGTTTCTGCGCGAGTTTCTCGCGCACTTCGGCTGGGGCGTTGTCACGCAGCAACTGAGCCAGTTCATTTTCCACCGTCTTGGTGATGTTGACCACTTTCTTGATCAACTGGCCGGTGATGTCCTGGAAGTCCTGGGCCATCATAATTTCCAGCAAGCGCGCCTTTTCCGCTTCGGTTGCCTCGGTCACGGCTTGCGCAAACTGGCGCGAATCGCCGGCCAGGGCCTTGAATTCATCAAGGCTCAGCTTGCCATCGAACAGCGCCGTCCAGCGGCTGTCCATGTCCTTGGCCTTTTTCGACAGCACGTCCTGTGCCGGCATGCCTTCGTCGAGCGTGTTCAGGACCTTGTTGGCGGCCTGCTCGGTCAGCGTGGCAACGTATTCCAGGCGGTCCTGCGCATCAACGATCTGCGACGACGCTTCCGTCAGGGCCTTGTCGTAGCCCAGCTCGCGCAGCGAGTCGTGCAGCAGGCGCACGATGCCGCCCAAACGTTCGAACATCGGCTTGTCGGACTGGTCGACCGGTTCGGCGCTTTCGCCGGCCGGTGCGGCTGGCGCTGCGGCCGGAGCTGCGGCGGCTGGCGCCGCAGGAGCGGGCGCTGCAGCAGGCGCGGCTGGCGGCACGCTGGCCGACACCGAGTCGAACAGCGCGTCAAAGTCGTCGTCCGCTATCTCGGCTGCGGCGGGTGCGGCAGCCGGTGCTGGCGCAGCAGGTGCTGGCGCGGCGCGTTGGGCAGATACTTCATCGAATAATGCATCGAAATCATCAGCGGCGTTGGTCATATCCCTGCTTCTCCATAATTTGTCAAAATTCCGCCTGAACTGTGCGTTTTACAGACTGATACCCACAATTTCTCGATTAAGATGATTTGAGGCAATACCGCTGCGATGGTGCGAGTGTAGCAGGGCGCCGCCCTGTTGGTAAATCTCAAAACGCGCTTCCCGGCCTAAAGCGGGCCCGTAAGACCTTTTCCGTACGGAAATATCTGTGTCAGGTGTTGTATTTTGAAATACTACCATTGGCGCGCAGGCAAGAACACGCGGCGAACGACAAATCCTCGCCCCATGCCGCATGCCGGCGCGCGGCGCAACAGCAAATGCAATCTTTTTGACACTGTTGTCTATACTGAAGCTGCACGAGTATTGATAATTATCAAGTCTTTACATGAATACAATCATGCGGCCCCGCCTACAATAAGACAGGCTGCGCGCGTCGGTCACCCTGAGAGGAACTGCCATGTACAAGAAAATCCTGATCGCCACCGACGGTTCCACTGTCTCGAATCTGACCGCCTGCGCCGGTGTCGCTTTTGCCGAACAGATGCAGGCCGACATCCTGGCCCTGTATGTGGCGCCGGAATACCAGTACCCGGTGTATATCGAAATCATTCCACCCAGCTACCCCAGCGAGGAGGAGTACCGCATCGCCATGCGCAAGGCCGGCGCGGCGCACTGGCAGACCATCCTCGATGCCGCTGCCGGGCGTGGCCTGGAAGCGGCGGGCCTGACCGCTTTTTCCGACAGCCCCGCCCTGAAGATCGTGGAAGTGGCACAGCTCCAGCATTGCGACCTGATCTTCATGGGGTCGCACGGCCGCAGCGGCTGGGGCCAGCTGCTGCTGGGCAGCGTCACCAACAAGGTGCTGTCGCATTCGACCCTGCCGGTGCTGGTGCACCGGCTGATCAAGGAGCCGCCAGCGCAATAAGAGCTCCAGCAACAATCATGGCGACACTGGAAATTTCAGCTAATATGCCAACCTTACGCATTTTTTAACACTGCCGGCGCCGGGCGCCCGGCGTACCACGAACGCACCCTATGATACGTATTGTGATTGCCGACGACCACACCATCATGCGCGAAGGCCTCAAGCGCATACTCGACGGCGCGCCCGATATCGAGATCGTCGGTGAAGCCATCGACGGCTTCGAAGTGCTGAACCAGGTACGCCAGGGCGGCTTCGATCTGCTGCTGCTCGACCTGTCGATGCCGGGGCGCAGCGGCGTCGACCTGATCCGCCAGATCCGCAGCGAGGCGCCGAAGCTGGCGATCCTGATCCTCACCATGCATGAAGAGGAACAATATGCGGTGCGCGCCATCCGTGCCGGCGCGCAGGGCTATCTGACCAAGGAAAGCGCCGGCACCCAGCTGGTCGGCGCCATCCACAAGGTCGCCGCAGGCCGCCCGTATATCAGTGCGGAAGTGGCCGAGCAGCTGGTGCTCAACATCATGATGCCCAACGAAAGCCTGCTGCACAAACAGCTGTCGGACCGCGAATTCGAAGTATTTTCGCTGCTGGTGTCGGGCAAGTCGATCACGGAAATCGCCAATAACCTGCACCTGAGCGTCAAGACCGTCAGCACGCACAAGACGCGCATCATGCAGAAGATGGGCATGAGTTCGCTGTCGGAAATGGTGCAGTACGCGGTGGCGCACCGCCTGCTGCTGCCGTTCAAGACCTGATTGGCTGGCCACGCCACGCCATCCCCATCTGCATTGTAGGAACAATCCTACGCCTCCTGCCTCGGCTCCTACTGCCATATTCAGCCACGGCTGATATGAATTCAACACGTCTGTTGGCATACTGAAACCAGTCATCGAGTTGCTGGAAGTTATCTGACCCCACAGCAAGATCCAGTACCACTTCAGGCATTATCGCCAGGGTAGCCGTGCCAGCCGCGCAATTCCTGAGCATTTCGCCATTCCAATCTGACCGACCTGACACCAGGAGATGAACATGCTGTCCTCGCAAACGTCTGAAAACCGTCCTGCCTCGTCGCTGCCACCGTCGCCTTCCATGGAAGCGGGACGCCAGCGCCAGGGACGGCTGTGGTCGAACCTGAAGGAAGTATGCGATCTGCTGCATATTTCAACGGCCTGCACCATTGCCGCCGACGAACTGCTGTTCCAGCACGTGCAATTCAAGACAGGCCAGCGCATCCATACCATCGGCCAGCCGTTCGACACCCTGTACATCGTCAATTCGGGCTTCCTGAAAACCGTGCTGATCGACGAGTTCGGCAATGAGCAGGTACTGAGTTTCCCCATGAAAGGCGACATGCTGGGAGTCGATGGCATCCATACCCGCCACTACTCCTCGGAAGCGGTGGCGCTGTCGGACTGCGACCTGATCCTGCTGCCGTTCAAGAAGCTGACGGCGCTGGGCCGCGTGCACATGGAGCTGGAAAATGTCATGTATGGCGTGATGAGCCGCGAACTGGTGCGCGAACAGGCCATGATCGGCATGCTGGGGGCGCTCAGTGCCGAGGCACGCGTGGCGCGCTTCCTGGTCTCGCTGGCCGACCGCTTCGCGCAGATGGGCTACTCCAGCAAGCTGTTCAACCTGCGCATGACACGCCATGAAATTGGCAGCTACCTGGGCCTGACGCTGGAAACCGTCAGCCGCACGTTGTCGGCCTTCAATGAAATCGGCCTGATCACGGTCGACCAGCGCACCATCGGCATCAAGGACCCGGAAGCGCTGAAAACGCTGCGCCGCCTGCCGCCATCGCGCTCGCGCGCCAAGCAGCTGGCCGCCGCCAGGCTCAAGGCCGAAAACCAGGCCACGGCCACAGCGGCAGCCACGCCACAGCTGCTCGCCACCATCTGACACGTCCCGACAAGCCTGGCACAGGCTGGACCCGGCCGGAGCATCCGCTCCCGCCGGGTCTTTTTTCGCCGTCAGAAAGCGCGATTTTCTCGAAAATAGGGCTTGCATTTCCGGTCACATTCAACAATAATGCAAATACGAATCATTCTCAACTGAACAAAGATAGCCACCTAGAAAGCCGCCCATGCACAGCTCAAAACCCGCCTTGATCCAGGATGTCGCTACCGCCCATGTCCGCCCGCCCGTCAGCGTGGCGCAGCCGGCCCGCCGCATTACCAGCGAAGCGCTGCTGCAGCAGGGCCGCGAAGTGGAAATTGAACACAGCGGCAAGATTTACCGCCTGCGCGTCACGCAGTTGAACAAGCTGATCCTGACTGCCTGAGCCCTGCGGCACAGGCAGTCCCTTTCCCCGATACGCCAGCCAGTCGTGCGCCGCCAGGCGCTCCAGCCAGCCCGACCACCGCACAGGAGGACCGTATGGATACGATACTGGCAGCGAACAAGGAGCGGCAGCCCGAGCTGATGCTGTCGAACGTGCTGCACCTGATGTCGCACTACCATGGCCAGGCAGCCTGCCCGAAACTGGCGGCGATGATCGAACGCCACCTGCAGGCGCTGTCCGGCCTGCCTGGCCTGGCGCCGGTGCTGCAGGCGACCTGCCAGCAGCTGTCGCAGCAGTGGGCAGCCATGGTCGAGACGCCTGCCGCCCTGCCCGCTCGCGTGCGGGAAACCTGGCTGCAGCGGCTGGACCGCTGGTTCAGTCCCAAGGCCGCCCTGCCGCTGGCGCCGTAATAAGCGTCAACCAGCATCAGCCAGCGCCTCTCCCCTGCCATTTCTTTCCGCCCAGCTAACAGGACACCGCCATGTGTGACAAAGACAAGTCCCTTCCCGTGATCAGCAATTGTGCCAGCACCGACGCCGAAACGGCCGCGCTCACTTCGCGCCGCCGGCGCCTGTGGGAACTTTCCCATACCTGCCACTGCCCGCTGGTCGGCGTCGGCTTGCCGCTGGGCTATCTGCGCAAACTGGTCGGCAAGATGACGGGCGGCCGCGTGCTGGCCGACGATTACGAAGTGCATGTGGGCGCCGTCACCGAATGCGGCGCGCGCAACCGCCTGTCCGAAGCGCTGCAAAAGGAACTGGAACGCCGCTACGCGCCCGTGATCCTGCGCTTTCGCGGCGCCAAGACAACGGAACAGGTGGCCCAGCTGTGGCGCACGGCGGTGGCCAACGGCGATGTCTCGGGCGCCTTCTGGGCCGGCCTGACGCACCCGCGCTGCGATGCGGAGCTGGAAGAGCAGATGTGCCGCGACCTGCACATGATCCAGCACCAGGCCGGCGCTTGCGTGCGGGCCGACATGGGCAAGTTTTCCGCCCTGCAGGAAGAAAACGCGCGCCTGGCGCAGGAACTGGCCAGGTTGCAACAGCGCAGCCAGGCCATGCTGCTGGAGAAGACCGGCGACCTGGAGCGCCAGGAAGCCGTGCTGCTGCGCACGCGTGCCGAGTCGATCGGCAAGGACAGCGTGATCGACGGCTTGCGCGCGGAACTGGCGCAGCTGCAGGCGGCGATTCCGGCGCTGGAATCGCGTACCCGCCTGGTCGAGCGCCTGGCGCAGATGGATGAACGCGAAAAGGAATTGCGCCTGCAGATCACGGAACTGAAACAGGCCCAGCCACGCCCTGCGATAGCCGTGCCGCCACCGGCGCCCAAGCTGGAAACCCCGAGCGGCGGCAAGCTGAAAATGCCGATCCGCCTGGTCGACCAGAGCGTGCTGTGCGTGGGTGGGCGCAGCGGCAATGTCGCCACCTACCGCGCGCTGATCGAACGGGTGGGCGCCCAGTTTGCGCACCACGACGGCGGCCTGGAAGACAACGCCAACCTGCTCGATTCGAGCCTGGCGGCGGCCGACCTGGTAATTTGCCAGACCGGCTGCATCAGCCACAGCGCCTACTGGCGCGTGAAAGATTATTGCAAGCGCACCGGCAAGCGCTGCGTGTTCATCGACAACCCCAGCATTTCCAGCCTGGCGCGCGGCCTGCAGGAAGTAAGCGGCGAGCTGGAACTGGAACCGGCCACGCCTGCGCAGGCAGAGCAGGCGTAACCTTCACCATCAGGCGCGCAGCTCGCGCTCGATCGCTTCTTTCAAAATGGCATCATCCGTCGTGGTGTCGGGCGCAAAGCGTCCCACCACGCGGCCATTCTTGCTGATCAAAAATTTCTCGAAATTCCACAGCACATCGCTCGGTTGTTCCTGCGTGATGCCATAGCCGGCCAGCTTGGCGCGGAAATCGCTGCCCGGCTTTTCCTGCGCCTGCGGCTGGGCGGCAACCAGCTGCCGGTACAGCGGGTGCTGGCCTTCGCCCTTGACGGTGATCTTTTCAAACATCGGGAACTGCACGCTGAACTTGCTGGTGCAAAAGTCGGCGATCTCTTCATTGCTGCCCGGCTCCTGCGCGCCGAAATCGTTGGCCGGAAAGCCCAGCACCACCAGTCCTTCGGCCTGCTTGTCCTCGTACAGCTTTTCCAGCCCGGCATATTGCGGCGTCAGCCCGCAGGCGGACGCCACATTGACCACCAGCACCACCTTGCCGCGATAGTCGGCCAGGCTGGCGGCGTCGCCGTTGATGCGATTGACGGAAATATCGTAGATGCTGTCGCTCATGTGTTTCTCCTCGGTAGAAAACATCCATGATAGCCGCGCCGGCGTGAATCTGCTGGTGGACGCACCGCTTGTGGAATAATGCCGGCGCACCAGATTTGATTCAGACAACGAGACAACATCACATGAAAATACTATCCATCGCGATGCTGGGAATGCTTTCGCTCAGCCAACCATTGCCATCGTTCGCCGATAACGCCAACGGAAAAAACATTTATGTCCAGCGATGTGCCGTGTGCCACGGCGCAGACATCAAGGGCAGCGGGCCATTGGCGAACAAAAGCACGCCGCCGACACCGGATCTCACCAGCGCCGCGTTCAAAAAACGGCTGCATGATTATCCGGGCGTGATCGTGTCGTCGGTCATCCTGCGCCCGAATGGCGACCTGATCCCCAAAACCTTGCGCGAGAACGGCGTCAAGATGGCGCCGTTTGCCTGGAAAGTGAACGATTTCCGCGATTTGAATCAGTACATGACCAGCGTGATCGCAAAAGGCCGCTAAGCGATCAATACACGTCGCGGCGGTAGCGCCCTCCGGCCGCCAGCGCATCGAGTGCAATGCGGCCCAGCATTTCTTCCAGCGCTGCATCGACGCCGCCGGCCATGCCGGCCAGGCTGCCGCAGACATAGATGGCGGCGCCCTGTTCCAGCCATAGGCGCACTTCATCGGCCTGGCCGCGCAGGCGGTCCTGCACATACAGGCGCTCGGCCTGGTCGCGTGAAAACATCAGGTCCAGCCGTGGCAGGTGGCCGCTCGCATGCCAGCCTTCCAGTTCCTCGCGATAATGAAAATCATGGGCCGCATTGCGCTCGCCGAAGATCAGCCAGTTGCGGCGCTGGCCGGCCAGCACCCGGCTTTTCAGGTGGCCGCGCAGGCCGGCGATGCCGCTGCCGTTACCGATCAAAATCAATGGCCGCGCCGCATTGTCCTCCAGCCGGAAACGCCGGTGCTGGCGCACACGCAGCTGCACCAGCTCGCCGATACCCGCCTGCTGCGTCAGCCAGCCGGAAGCCAGGCCCAGGCTGCCATCGGGATGGCGGTGCTGGCGCACCAGCAGGTGCACGCGGCCGTCCTGCGGAATCGAGGCGATCGAATATTCGCGCGGCTGCGCCGGGTCCGCCGGCGCGGCCAGCTGCACCAGGTCGCCCGACTGCCAGTCGGGCAAGGCGCCGCTGGCCGGTTCCAGTTCCACATGATAGATGGCGCCGCCGGCACTGCCGGGGTTCAGCAAGCGTCGCGCCAGCAGCCGCCAGTCGCCGAACGACGGCGCGCTCCAGTCGGGCGCGTCGCTGGTGCCGGCCAGGTGGCTCAGGTGCTGGAACCAGGCTTCAATCGCCGCGCTGGCGCTGCGGTCGACTTCGATGCGCTCGAACAGGGTGGCGGCGCCCTGCCCGGCCAGCCAGGCGTCGAGCGCGCGGCCAAAGCCGCAATAATGGTGGTAACTGCGGTCGCCCAGCGCCAGCACCGCATAGTGCAATTGCGGCAGCGCCAGTTCGCCCGTCATCAGGCGCCCCATGAAGGCGGCCGCGTTATCGGGCGCATCGCCCTCGCCATACGTGCTGACCACGAACAATGCCCGTTCGGCCTGCCGCAAATCGTCCGCGCTCAGGGCCGCCAGTTCGCACAGGCGCACCGGCAGCCCGGCCAGCTGCAGGCTGTGCGCCGTCTGCGTGGCCAGTTCTTCCGCATTGCCGGTCTGGCTGGCATAGGCCACCAGCCACGGGCGGCTGTCGGCCAGCGCCGCCGTGGCGGCCGCTTGCGCGCGGCGCTTGGCGCGCGCACGCAGCCAGGGCGCCAGGCAGACGCCGGCATAACCGAGGGACAGGCCGGCCAGCAGCACCAGCCGCGTCGTATCGTGGGTAAAAATCATGGGTGAGAAGAAATCATTCGTCCAGCATGGCCAGCAGCGCGCTGCTCAGGTATTCGCGGTACGCCCCGCCATCGCGCTGCACGAAACGGGCGGCCAGGCCCTGCTGTTCGGCCAGCGCCATGCCGGCCTCGGCGCCGAGTACGGTCAGGGCGGTGGACCAGGCGTCAGCCGCCATGCACTCGGCATGCACGACGGTCACGGAAGCGAGGTGGTTGGCAATCGGCATGCCGGTGCGCGGATCGATGGTATGCGCCTGGCGCACGGTACCATCATGAAAGAAACGGCGATAGTCGCCCGATGTCGCCACCGACAGGCCATGCAGCGCCAGCATCATTTCCGGCGGATGCACGCTGGCGTCAACGCCATCGACCTGTTCCAGCATCACCCACCACGGCTGGCCATCGGGTTTGCAGCCGGCGCCGCGCAGCTCGCCGCCCACTTCGGCCAGATAGTGTTCGATGCCCTGGCTTTCCAGGTAGCGGGCCAGGCGATCGACGCCATGGCCTTTGGCGACGGCCGACAGGTCCAGCTGCAAGCCGCCCGGCTGGCGCGCGCGGCGCGCGGCCGCGTCAAACTCCAGCTTGCCCTGCTGCGACAGCAGCTGCGCCACTGTCGCGGCATCGGGCGCACGGAAACCGGGCTGGTCGTAGCGGTTGACAGGGCCAAAACCCCAGGCATTGACCAGCGCGCCGGCGGCGGGGTCATACGCGCCGCCGCTGGCGCCGGAGACCTGCAGCGCAAAGCCCAGCACTTCGGCAAACGCGGCCGGCAGCTGCTGCCAGCTGCCAGGTGGCGCGCGGTTGAAGCGGCCCAGGTCGGAGTGCGGCTCCCAGTGGCTCATCTGTGCTACCACCAGGTCCAGCTGTTGCTGCAGACCCTGCTGCAGATCGGCGCTGGCGGCGCGTCCCGGCATGGGGGAATCGACCAGGCGCACCGACCAGCTGGTGCCCATGGACAGGCCGTGCAGATGCCTGATCACCGCACCCGGAGGCGGCGCGCGGTCGTCTATCTGCAGCGGCAACAATACCCTGCGCGTCAGCGTGTCGGTGCTCATCGGACTGCTGTTACTCCGGCAGCACTTCCACCGTCGCTGCATAGGTCATGCGGCGCTCGGGCATGACTGGCGGCTGGCCGGCGACCGGTGGCGTGGCGGCAGGCCAGCTGCTGTTGACGTAGTACATGCCGGCGGCTGGCACCGTGAACGTGATCTCGCCTTTGGCATCGGTGCTCTGGCGGATTTCGCCGAGCACGCCACGGTAGCGCACGCCGCCTGGCACCAGGCTGAAGGCCTGGTTGGCCGCCGGCTTGCCATCGATCAGGAAGCGCCAGGTGGCTTTTTCGCCCGCGCGCAATTCGTTCGGGTGGGTGACCGGCACCAGTTCCAGGCCCACGCCGGTCGGCTTGAATACGCCGTTGCTCGGCTCATCCTTGCTGAAGAAGGTTTCCAGGCGGCTGGCCGTGCGCGTGACTTTTACGTCTGTGGCGTCGGCCGGCACGTCTTTCTTGAAGGTTTCTTCATTGCCGCGGAAACGCTTCTGCTCGCCATTGAGCTTGTAGCTGGCCATCACGTTCTGCGACACGATGGCCGCCTTGTACGTGCCGGGCTTTTCCATCTTGACATCGAATACGCTGCGCAGGCGGCCGGTGATGGCGTTTGCCGGCGCCACGGCGGCGCCGTCCGGGCCCGTCACCACCAGCGCGTCGAGGCGCAGCGGCTGGTGATCGATCTCGAACAGGCCTTCGGAGATGGCGGCGTCGACCGTGACCCAGGCGTCCTTGCTGTCAACCATCGTGCTCGATGGCACCATCCACGGACGGTGCGCGTGGGCATTCAGGGCCAGGCCGGCCAGGGCCAGCGCGAGCAGCGGTTTGTTCAATTGCTTCAACATGATGGGTGCGCCTTAAGGTTTGAGTTGGACGACGACGTTGCCGAGTTCTTCCTTGCCTTTGGCAGGGACGGACTGGGCCGACTTCGGCGGCCACTGGAACGGCACGCGCACCAGTTCACGGCCGCCCGCTTCGCGCGCCGCTTCCACCACCAGCTGGTATTCGCCGGCCGGCAGCTTGTCGAGCACGGCTTTCGAGCCCGGGAACGTCAGGTTGTGCTCGCCCGGTGCGCGCGTGGCGCCGCTAACGCCATCGACCGGCAGTGCCAGGTCGCGGCCGCTCTTGCGCCACCACTGGCGCATGTCCTTGAGCCACTTTTCGCCGGCCTTGTCCTTTTTCTTCAGGTCGTACAGCACGGCCAGGTTGCCCACCACTTTCTGGTCGGCCGACTCCAGCCACGCCGCCACATAAGGGCGATGGTATTCGGCCACGTTCAGTTGCGGGATTTCAAGCTTGAGGGCCAGGTCGGCCGCCATCGCCGAGGTGCCGATCAGGGGGAGACCGAGCGCAAGGGAGTAGCGTAATTTCATGGTATGCCTGTAAAGAGAGGAGAAAAAAACGATCAGTGAATGAACAGCAAGGCGATCGCGCAAGGTATCAAAATACCGAGGCCAACCATCGGCCAGGTAAACGGCCGGTTGGCCGCGTGGAACTTCAAAATCAACAGGCCTGTCAGGCAGAACACGATGCACAGGCCGGCAAAAATATCGATGAACCAGAACCAGGCCACACCCGTGTTGCGGCCCTTGTGGACATCGTTGAGCCAGGAGATCCAGCCGCGGTCCGTCAGTTCGTATTCGGTAGCGCCGTCCTCCAGGCCGATGCGCACCCAGGCGTCGCCGCCGGCCTTGGGCAGCGGCAGATACACTTCATCGATGGTCCATTCGGCCGGGCGGCCACCGGCATTGAGCGACCACTGCTGTTTCAGCCAGTCTTCGGCGGCCGGCGGCAGCGGCGCATTGGCGCCATCATGTTTTTCCGCGTAGGCGGCCAATTGCGCGACCAGCATCGCGGGCGCCTGCGCCTTCTGGCGCGTGACGACGGGCCTGGATTCGATCTGGCTGGCGTGATTGAGGGTAATGCCGGTAATGGCAAACAAAAACATGCCCAGCAGGCAGAGCGCCGAGCTGATCCAGTGCCATTGATGCAGTTGCTTTAACCAGACAGCACGGCTGGCGTTGCTGCGCGACACGTCAGCTTGCTTCATTCACGTCTTTCGAAAATAGGGGTACGGCACAGTTATCCAACAAATGATAATGATTATCATTTATTAAGTCAATATATGGAAGGTGTCCCGACAACAACGTTTTGTAACAAGCTTGAAACATGGCGCCACGAGGAGGCAGCAGCGGCGACCTGCCTGCAAAGTACGCTGTCGAACAGAGTGTGCGCTGCGGGCAGTCTATGCTGTAGTTCAGCCCAACCACCAACGGAGAACACCCATGACTTCCTACACCAGCGAACAGATCAAGCTGATTGCCGACAAGATCAAAAGCGTGAAATTTGGCATGTTCACCACCAGCGACGACACGCGCACCCTGACCAGCCGTCCGCTGACCCAGCAGCAAGTCGACAGCGAAGGTCAGATCTGGTTTTTCGTGACTGATGAGGCCGCCTATACGCGCGACCTGCTGAACAATCCGCAAGTAAACGTCAGCTTTTCCGAGCCGAGCGACAGCCTGTACGTGTCCGTCTGCGGTCGCGCCGAACTGCTGAAAGACCGCGCCAAGGCGGAAGAATTGTGGAATCCGATCGTCAAGGCGTGGTTCCCGGGCGGCCTCGACGATCCACACCTGTCGCTGATCAAGGTGACCATCCAGTCGGCCGAATACTGGGACAGCGACGCGAGCAAGATGCGCCAGTTCTTTGAAATGGCCAAGGCCGCCATCACGGGCGACACGCCGAAAGACCTGGGCGAACACGGCAAGGTCAATCTATAACTGCCGCTAAATTTTACCCGGGTATATTGACTTTAATTTTAACCCGGGTAAAATCAGCTGCCTACCCTATCCCCTGGAGGCAGCATGACGAATTCATCCCATCTCACGGCATTTGCCGGCAAGCGCAAGGTTGCCAGCGGCACCCTGCACTCGCTGGCGCCCGCACTGAAGGATCTGGTCACAGCCGATCCGCACGCACAAATCCTGATTTTCGACGACCAGAGCGGCAAGCAGGTCGACCTCAACCTGCACGGCAGCCTGGCAGATGTGTTGCAACGCCTGCCGCGTCCACAAGCGGAGATGGAAGAAATGGCGCAGGTTGCCGCGCCGCGCAGCGTGGGCCGGCCCAAGCTGGGCGTGGTGGCGCGCGAGATCACGCTGCTGCCGCGCCACTGGGAATGGCTGGCCACGCAACCGGGCGGCGCCTCGGTGGCGTTACGCAAGCTGGTGGAGTCTGCCCAGCGCGACAACCGGGCCGTGGTTGAACAGCGCAGCGCGCGCGACGCGGCCTATCATTTCATCAGTGCACTGGCCGGCGATGAAGCCGGCTATGAAGAAGCGACACGCGCCTTGTTTGCCGGGCAGCGCCAGCAGTTCGAGGGCCAGTTGCACAGCTGGCCGGTGGATGTACGCGAACATGCCTTGCTGCTGGCGCAGCGCAGCTGGCCGGCAGTCAGCCAAGTAACCCCTCAATAAATTCTTGTGATTTCTGACTTCCATCACCGGCGCTCTGCTGTGTTGCCAACTGCTCGCAGTGCGCGCACTGCGTCGCAGTCGGCGCCTTGCATAGCATCCGCTTCTGTTCGTCACAACTTCACAATGATTTCCTGACGATTACTCAGACGCCGGTACTTCCCGTGGTGTCTGGCGCGTCATCGGCGCTTTGCCGGCTCTGGCCGGCATTGCCGCCCTGGTAGCCCTGCTGGTGCCGTGGCAGGCGGTCGGCACGCCGTACTTCGCCGATGGAAAACAGGTCATCGCCGATATCGAGTCCGTGCTCGCTATCGACCAGCACGAAATTCTCGCCTTCCTGCGCATGGCTTTGCCGGTTGCCCCTGTCTTGCGGGGCATGCTGCAGATTGCCTGCCTTGTCGTTCTTGTGGTTCTTGTCGTTCTTGTCCTTCTTGTCCGCTTGATCCGGTGGATGCTGTTGTGCCATGTCGGCCTCCGTGATGGGTAAAGCTGCGCAGCCGCAGCCATTTCAGCATAGTCCACGGCTGCCAGCTTTACCAGCAGCAAAAATCAGCTGCCGCGCCCACCGGTGCCGCCGGACGATCCCGTGCCGCCGCTCTGCTTGTTGGGATTATCCTGCTTCATGCTGGTGTCGTCGCGCATGCCGGTATCGCGGGCGCTGCTGCCTTGTCCGGCACCGCCACTTTGCCGGTTGCCATCGTTTTTATGGCTCTGGCTGCCTGCACGGCGTGCTTCTTCCGACGTGAATTCGTGCGCCGTGCCTTTTTCATGTGCGGCGCGCCCGCCTTCGCTGGCGATTTCACGCTGCTGCGCCGGATCCATGGAAGCGAACCCCCGTTTGCTGGTGTCGCTCTGCTTGTTGCCGCTACCGCTGCCGGCGCTGCCGCTGCTTTTGCCGCCCTGCTGACCCGGTTTGTTGTCGCTCGTGGCCATGATCATCTCCTTGATCGTTAGTAATAGCTGATGTTGAGACCCTGCTCTCGCATGGGAGATGTCATCTTAGTGCGTGACCGGGCGGCTCAGAATAGGAGCAAGACAAACCGCCATGTAGGAGCTTTCCCGCCTGCGGTGGCGCAGTTACTATCGGTTTTTGATGGCCGGTACCAGATACTCGTCAGTACTGGGACGATCAGCCCGGCACCCGAAAAATGGCCGAGTCCGCCGTTACGAAAACAGCCTCGTCAGGCAATGGCCTGATTGCGTAACCGCCCGTAAAGGCGCCAAATGACGGCAGGATGGCGCGCGACGGTCCCAGCAGAAAACAGGGCAAGCGCAGCGTCTCGCGCGCGGCGCGCAAGTGATACACGGGGTGCACATGGCCGGCCAGCACATACCCATCGGCCTCCAGATCCGGATGGTGGCACAGCGCAAATGGCCCGGCCCGGTGCGGCTCGTCCACCATGACGATGCCGAGGCTGGCGGGCGGATCGCCCGCATGCAGGTCGTGGTTGCCGCGCACCAGAGTCAGACGCAGGGCGGGATGGCGCGCGCGCCAGGCGTGCATGGCCGCCAGCGTGGCCGGCGCATGGGCCGCTTTGGCATGCAGAAAGTCGCCAAGGAAAACGATCTCATCGCATGGATAATCTGCCAGCAAGGCGTCGAGCGCCTGCAGGTTTTGCGTGGTGGTGCCATGCGGTACCGGCACGCCGAGCGAACGGAAGGCGGTCGCCTTGCCGAAGTGGATATCGGCCACGATCAGCATTTTGCCAAGCGGCCAGTACATCGCCTTGTCGGCCAGCAGCCACAGCGTTTCGCCGGCCAGTTCAATGCTGCAGTGCTTCATGCCGCCGCTTTCTCCAGTTCGCGCACCAGGCGCGCTACCCGGTCCGACAGTTTCTCCGTGGTCAGTTTTTCGCGGAAACGCTCGACCATCAGGCCGAACGCAAACGGCGAGGCCCGCTTCATGGGCTGTACGCTCATGGTGCGCTGATGCAGCTCAGTCAGGGTGGCGCGCAGGCGCGTCAGTTCCAGTTCCTGCTCCAGCACCTCGCGCTGCGCCTGCGTCAGCAGCAGGTTGCCCGCGTCATGCTTGCGGAACACTTCAAAAAACAGCGAAGACGATGCCTGCAGCTGGCGCGTGCTTTTTGGCTGGCCCGGGTAGCCCTGGAACACCAGGCCGGCAATGCGCGCGATTTCGCGAAAGCGCCGCTGCGACAACTCGGTGGCGTTCAGGCTGGCCAGCACGTCCTCCAGCAGATGATCGGTGCTGAACAGCGGCACATCGACGCCGGTGGCCGCCGTAAACAGCGGCGCAAAGTCGATATCGTCCGCGCCCAGCAATTCAAAGCCGTAGTCGTTGACGGCAATCGACAGGGTGGCCGGCTGCACGCGCGCAATCCGGTACGCCAGCAGCGAAGCCAGGCCCAGGTGCACCGAGCGGCCCGCGAACGGATACAGGAACAGGTGACGGCCTTCGCGGCTGGACAGCGTTTCGACCAGCAGGCTGGTACGCGTGGGCAGGCTGGACCATTTCTGCTGGATCGCCAGCAGCGGCGCCAGCGCGCGCATTTCCGGGCCGGTGGCGTCACCGTCCTGCGCCAGCTGCAGCTGGTCCAGCACGGCATGTGCCAGTTCCGACGACAGCGGCATCTTGCCGCCCTGCCAGCGTGGCACGGCGCCGCGGCTGCCGGTAGCGCGCCGCACATAGGCTGTCATCTCGTGCACGCGCACGAATTCCAGGATGCGCCCGCCAAACAGGAAATGATCGCCCTGTTTCAGGCGCGATATGAACGATTCCTCGATGCTGCCGATCTTGCCGCCGCTCATGTACTTGACCTGGATCGACGACTCCGAGACGATGGTGCCGATGCTCATGCGGTGGCGCCGCGCCAGCGCCGCATCCGGCACGCGGAAGATGCCCTCTTCGTCCGGCAGCACGCGCCTGTATTCGGGGTACACGGTCAAACTTTGCCCGCCGCGCGCCACAAAGTCCAGCGCCCACTGCCATTCATCAAGGCTCAGGTGCCGGTACGACCAGGCCGTGCGCACTTCTTCATATAATTCTTGCGAGCGAAAGCCGCCGCCCAGCGCGATCGTCACCAGATGTTGCACCAGTACGTCGAGCGGCTTGTCCGGCACGGGCCGTGCTTCCAGTTGTCCCTGCGCCAGCGCCTGGCGCGCACCGGCCGCTTCCAGCAATTCCAGGCTGTTGGTCGGCACCAGCGTCACGCGCGACACGCGCCCCGGCGCATGGCCGCTGCGCCCGGCCCGCTGCACCAGGCGCGCAATGCCTTTCGCGCTGCCGATCTGCAGCACGCGCTCGACCGGCAGGAAGTCCACGCCCAGGTCCAGGCTGGAAGTGCACACCACCGCTTTCAGGGTGCCTGCTTTCAGGCTCTGCTCGACCCACTCGCGCACCTCGCGCGCCAGCGAACCGTGGTGCAGCGCGATCAGCCCGGCCCAGTCGGGCCGCGCATCGATCAGATGCTGGTACCAGATCTCCGCTTGCGAACGGGTATTGGTAAATACCAGCGTGGTGGCGCTGCCTTCGATTTCGGTGATCAAGGGCTGCAGCATCTGGATGCCCAGGTGGCCGCCCCACGGAAAGCGCGTGGGATTGACCGGAATCAGACTGTCGACCACGATGCGCTTGCGCACCTTGCCTTCGACCAGCACGCCGCTGTTTTCTTCGCCCAGCAGCACATCCTGCGCCTGCTGCAGGTTGCCCAGGGTGGCCGACACGCCCCAGGTGATCAGCGCCGGATTCCAGCGCCGCAAGCGAGCCAGCGCCAGCTGCACCTGCACCCCGCGCTTGCTGCCCAGCAGCTCATGCCATTCGTCGACGATCACGGTTTCCAGCAGGTTGAAGCGTTCGTGGGCATTTGCCTGCGACAGCATCAGCGACAGGCTTTCCGGCGTGGTCACCAGCACGTCCGGCCAGGCTTTCGACTGGCGCGCGCGCTGGGCCGCGCTGGTGTCGCCGGTGCGCGCCTCGATGCGCCAGCCGGGCGCCAGTTCATCGCCGGACGCCTGCAGCGCGCGCACGGTATCGGCCGCCAGCGCGCGCATCGGCGTGATCCACACCACGCGCAGGCCCTGCTTGCGGCTCTTGCGCACCAGCCGGCTTGACCTCAGCAAGGCGCCGAACCAGACGGCGTAGGTCTTGCCGGAACCGGTGCTGGCGTGCAGCATGCCGGGCTGGCCGCTGGCCGCCGCGCGCCAGACGGCGCGCTGGAACGGAAACACGCTCCAGCCTTTGGCCGCAAACCAGTCGTCGATGCGCTGCGCCAGCGCGCTTTTGCTCACGCTAGTACCTTTCTCACCGTCATTGCACGCCCGTCAATAACGCCTTGAGCGCGTCGAGCGTATCGGCGTCGGCGATCGTCTTGTCGTCGCGCTGGCGCAGGATGCGGGGAAAGCGCACGGCGATGCCGGCCTTGTGGCGGCTCGACGCGGCAATGCCCTCGAAACCGATCTCGAACACCATCGTCGGTTTTACGCTGCGCACGGGGCCGAATTTTTCGATGGTGGTCTTGCGGATTACCGCATCGACCTTGGTAATTTCTGCATCGGTCAGGCCCGAATACGCCTTGGCAAACGGCACCAGCTTGCGGCCCTCCCCTTGCCCGTCGTCGTCCCCGCTGCTATCCCACACCGCAAACGTGTAGTCGGTGTACAGCGAGGCGCGCCGCCCATGGCCCGCCTGGGCGTAGATCAGCACGGCGTCGATCGAAAACGGATCGATCTTCCATTTCCACCAGGTGCCCACATCCTTGGTACGGCCCACGCCGTACGCGGCCGAGACCGCCTTGATCATCATGCCTTCCACGCCGCGCGCGCGCGATTCGGTGCGGATCGCACCCAGAGCTTCCCAGCTGTCGGCCGTGATGCGCGGCGACAGCCGCAGCGCCGGATCGGCGATCTTTTCCACCAGCGTTTCCAGCAGCGCGCGCCGCTCGTGCTGCGGCAGGTGGCGGAGATCGACGCCGTCGAGTTCCAGCACATCGTAGGCGACCAGCGCGGCCGGCAATTCGCCAAGCAGCTTGGGCGACACCGTCTTGCGGCCCATGCGTTTTTGCAGGTCGGCAAATGGCGACGGCGTGTCTCCCGGTTGCCAGATCAGGATTTCGCCATCGATCACGCAGCCTTCCGGCAAGGCGATACGGGCCAGCTCGGGAAAGCGCTCCGTAATCAGTTCCTCGCCGCGCGACCACAGCCAGGTGGCGCCGTCGCGCCGCAGCAGCTGGGCGCGCATGCCGTCGTATTTCCATTCGACCAGCCAGTCGCCGACGTCGCCCAGCGTTTCCGGCGCCGCCTGCAACGGGTGGGCGAGGAAGAACGGATACGGCTGGCCGCCGCGCAGCGCATGTTCGCCGTCCGACTCCTCGCTGATCAGCTTTAAAAAGCCCGCGCCGGTCGGGCTGACCTTGCCGTCGGTCCAGCCCATCAGCCGCTGTGCGATCAGCTTGCTGTCGACCGCCGCGATCGAGCTCAAGGCCCGCGTTACCAGCAGTTTCGACACACCGACCCGGAAGCCCCCGCCGATCAGCTTGATCAGCAAAAAGCGCTCGCGCGTTTCCAGTTCATCCCAGTAGCCGAGCAGTGCCGCACGGATGGTATCGGGCGCGGCGCCGCGCAAGGGCGCGATGCGCTGCTCGACCCACTCGGCCAGGCCGATATCGCTGACATGGCTGGGCGCGGGCAGGATCAATGCAATGGTTTCGGCCAGGTCGCCCACGGCGTGATACGCCTCGTCGAACAGCCAGGTATCGAGCACGGCAAATTCGGTCGCATATTCGCGCAGCAGCTTGGTCGGCACGGCCTGGCGCGGTTTGCCGCCGGCCAGGAAATACACGGCCCAGGCCGCGTTCTCGGGTGCGGCCGTGGAAAAATACGCCTGCAGCGCGGCCAGCTTGCGGGTGGTGGACGTGGTTTCATCGAGTTCGGCATACAGGCGGGCAAATTCACGCATGGGGCGCTCCCGCAGTGTTGTCCGCCACGGCGCTGGCCACGGCGTCGTTGACGGCATCAGCCACGGCATCGGCCGCCTCGTCATCGCCATATTCCGTCTCGAAGCCGCCCGCTTCCCAGCCGTTCTGCTGCAGCCAGCGCACCATGATCGGAATCGAGCCATGCGTGACGATCACGCGCTCCGCTTCGGTAGCCTTGATGGCGCGCATCAGGCCCGGCCAGTCGGCATGGTCGGACAGCACGAAACCGCGGTCCACGCCACGCCGGCGGCGCGCGCCGCGCAGCAGCATCCAGCCGCTGGCAAACGCATCGCTGTAGTCGCCGAAGCGCTTCATCCACGGCGAGCCGGCGGCCGATGGCGGCGCGATCACGATAGCTGTCTTCAGCGCCGCCTTGTCCGTCACGTCGCCGACCATCACGGTATGCGGCAGGATGACGCCCGAGGCGCGGTACACGTCGGTCAGTGCCTGCGCCGCGCCATGGCAGATGATGGGGCCGATCTCGGGGTCGAGCCCGGCCAGGATGCGCTGCGCCTTGCCGAAGGCATAGCAGAACAGCACGCTGGTGCGCCCCTCGGCCGCATTCTTGCGCCACCACTGGTTGATCTCGTCGTAAATGGTTTGCGACGGCTGCCAGCGGTAGATCGGCAGGCCGAACGTCGATTCGGTAATGAAAGTATGGCAGCGCACCGGTTCGAACGGCAGACAGGTCGGATCGGACTCCAGCTTGTAGTCGCCCGAGGCCACCCACACTTCGCCATTGTGTTCCATGCGGATCTGGCTCGAGCCCAGTACATGGCCGGCCGGATGCAGCGAGACAGTCACGCCATTCTGGTTGATGCGCTCGCCATATTCCAGGCCCTGGATGGAGACCGGCCCCAGCCGCGATTGCAGCACCCTGACGCTCGATTCGGCGCTCAGGTAGCGGCCGTGCCCGACGCGCGCATGGTCGGCATGCGCATGCGTGATGATGGCCCGTTCGACAGGGCGCCACGGGTCGATGTAAAACTGGCCCGGCACACAATACAGGCCTTCCTTGCGCACTACCACCATGTCGCTCATGCCAGCCTCATGTCAGTTCCTTGAATGGAACCATTCTAGCCATGCGCCGCCGCGCCCGTTGTTCGACAGCGCACACTGAAGCAAGCTCGGGCACAAGCTCAGGCTGGCGCAACGAAGTCGGCCATGAAGGTCTTGGTGGTATGTTCAGGAAACTCGATCGTCACCTGGTCACCGGCCACCGACAACACCGTGCCGATATCGAAACGCGGCACGCGCACGCGGCTGCCGACGGTAATCATCGGCACGGCTGGCGCCTCGGCCACAATGAGGTCGGCCAGCGGCATCGGCTCGTCCAGCGTGATCGGCGCCGACACGGCCGGCGGCGACAGGCAGTTGTCGCAGGTGCAGCAGCGCTCGAAACTGCCGGCGTCGCCGAAATAGTCGAGCAGCAGTTTCCAGCGGCAGTAGCCGCTTTGCGCATACGCCACCATCTGCTCCAGCGACTGCTTGTCGCGCTCCTGCTTGTCGATATAAATCTGTTCCAGCTGGGCATACGATGGGGTTTTCGCCGTCGTCGCTTTCAGGCAATAGCCGAGCTTGCGGTCCTGGCGCAGCAGCTTGCCGTCCTTCAGCAGCTTCAGGCACACTTTCAGGTGACTGTCGGAAAAATCGGGCAGGCGTTCGGCCAGCGCATCGAAGGTAAACGTGGCGGGCAGCTCTTGCGCTTCGAGCACGATGGCGGCCAGTTCCGTGGCCGTCGGGTAATGCTTGGCCAGGAAAAACTGCTGCAGCCGCTTGTCTTCCTGGAAGTACAGCAAGGTGCAGTCGGCCGGCAGGCCATCGCGCCCGGCGCGGCCCGACTCCTGGTAGTACGCTTCCAGGTTGGCCGGCACCTGCAGGTGGATCACGAAGCGCGTGTCGGGCTTGTCGATGCCCATGCCGAACGCGTTGGTGGCCACCATGATGCGCCGCTCGCCGCGCATGAACAGGTCCTGGTGTTCCTTGCGTTCGCGCGCCGGCAGCTTGCCGTGGTAGCAGGTCACGCTTTCGCCCAGTTCCTGCAGGCGTTCGGTCAGCGCTTCGACGGCCTTGACGGTGGCCGCATACACGATGCCCACGCCCTGCGTTTCGCGCAGCAGGCGCAGCACTTCGTCCTGTTTTTCGTCGGCATTGGTGACCTGGATGACGCGGTAGCGCAGGTTCTCGCGATAGATGCCGGTATTGACGATATGCAGTTTGCGCGTATCGAGCTGGGCGCCGATATCGCCGACCACTTCATCGGTGGCGGTGGCCGTCAGCGCCAGCACGGGCGGGCGGCCCAGCGCGCGCAGCGCGGCGGCAATTTCCAGGTAGGCGGGGCGGAAATCGTGACCCCATTGGGAGATGCAATGGGCCTCGTCGATCACCACCAGCGACGGCGGTGTCGCGCTCAGCAAGGCCAGGAAATCCGGCGTGGCCAGCCGCTCCGGCGTGCAGAAGATGATGGCCTTGCCGCCCGCTTCGATGGTGGCAATCGCTTCCTGCTCTTCGGCACGCGACAGGCTGCTGTTGAGCTGCACGGCCGTGATGCCCAGGCTCGACAGTTTTTCCAGCTGGTCCTTCATCAGGGAAATCAACGGCGACACCACCACGGTGGAGCCGGGAAGCAGCGAGGCGGGAATCTGGTAGCACAGCGATTTGCCGCTGCCGGTCGGCATGATGGCCAGGGTGTCGCGCCCTTCCAGCACGCTGTCGATGACTTCCTGCTGGCCCGCGCGCAGGCGCTCGACGCCAAACACGGAGCGCAGCAGGCGGTGGATTTTCTTGCCGGGCTTTTTACCCGAGGTCTCAGAGATTGCAGTGGCGATGGTGGCCATCTTGTGTCCGTAACGTGAGTGCCGGCGCCCCTGCGCCAGCTTGTCCTCACTCTACGGTTGGGCAGTCATCCACACCATAGGACACCCGCCACAGGCCATGTAGGATTTCAGGAAGTGATTCAGAAAGGAAACAGGATCGCCCACAGGATCATCACCAGGCCCACGAAGGATACGCCCCACACCAGCGTGCGCACGACGGGAATGCCGAACGCGTAGATCGGCACATACAGCACGCGCGCCGCCAGGTACAGGCTGGCGCCGTACAGGGTCAGGCTGTTGTGCACGCCCGCCACGTGCGCGATCAGCACGGCGGCGGCAAACAGCGGCAGGGTTTCATACAGATTGGCCTGCGCCCGCCGCAGGCGCGCCGTGACCTTGCCGACCGGCGGCCCCGGCTCGTCGCGCGCGCTCATGTTGTAGGTGGCGCCGGTTTCGCGCGTGCGGGCGCTCGACGGCAGGAAAATCTGCACCAGCGCCAGCACCAGGGTCCAGCCGAGTATCGTCAGTTCAGGGGTCATGTCTGCCTTTGTCTTTTTGGATCAATGCCGGGCACGATTGCCCGGCTCAGGTTTGCTCGAGCGCCGCCTGCAGTTCCTGCAAGTCATACGGCTTGCGCAGCACGCTGGCGGAAAAGCCCAGCTCATCCATCGATTCCTTGCCGTAACCGGTGGAAAAGATAATGCGCATGCCAGGCTTGTCGCGCAGCACCATGCGCGCCAGTGCGATGCCCGACATGCCGGGCAGGCTGACGTCGGTAAACAGGATATCGAAGTCTTGCTGGTTAAGCAATTCCCATGCGGCTTCGCCGTCGGACACGCCGCTGACCGTATGGCCCAGCATGCCCACCAGCTCGCACACCATCAGCTGGGAGTCGAGATTGTCTTCCACTACCAGAATTTTCAGCGAGGTCGGCATGTCTCCCTGCGGCTCCGGCGCATGGCCGGTCAGGTCCAGCCCTGGCGTGCCGGCGTCCAGCGTGCTGAGCACGGGCGCGCCGGACCGTTCAAACTGGCGCGCGCGCAGCTGCTGCTGGCGGTTGGCCAGCACCTGGCGCAGCTTGCGCGCCAGCTCTTCGCGCCGGTACGGTTTGCTCAGCAAGTCCACGCCCGCATCGAGCCGGCCTTCATGCACGATCACATCTTGCGCATAGCCGGACGTAAACAGCACGGCGATATCGGGCTGCATCTCGCGCGCCATGCGCGCCATGTCGGTACTGCGCACCGGTCCCGGCATGATCACGTCGGTAAACAGCAAGTCGATCTGCGCCCCGCTTTGCAGCACGGCCAGCGCGCTTTCGCCATCCTCGGCCTTCAGTACCGTATAGCCCAGCGCGCCGAGCATGTCGACCACGGTGGAGCGCACGCCCACATCGTCTTCCACCACCAGCACGGTTTCCGTGCCGCCTGTTACCACGCCGCTCAATTCCAGTTCTTCCTCCGCTTCCGCCATCAAGGTGCGCGGCAAATAGATCTTCACGCCCGTGCCATGTCCCGGTTCGCTGTAGATGCGGATATGGCCGCGGCTTTGCGTGACGAAACCATACGCCATCGACAGGCCCAGCCCCGTGCCCGCGCCTTCCGGCTTGGTGGTAAAGAACGGTTCGAACGCGCGCTGCAGCACCGAACCGCTCATGCCCTTGCCCGTGTCGGTGACGGACAGCATCACATACTGGCCGGCCGGCACGTCGAGATTCTGCACATACTGTTCGTCGAGCACCACATTGCCCATCTCGATGGTCAGCTTGCCCGCGCCGTCCATGGCGTCGCGCGCATTGAGGGCCAGGTTCAGGATCACGTTCTCGATCTGGCCCCGGTCGACCAGGGTATTCCACAAGCCGGCGCCGCCCACCAGCACGATATCGACCGCCTCGCCGAGCGCGCGGCGCAGCAGCGCATCCATATTGCGCACCACGCGCGACAGGTCGGCCACCACCGGCTGCAAGGGCTGGCGCCGCGCAAACGCCAGCAAGTGCGACGACAGCTTGGCGCCGCGCTCGACGGCGGCAATTGCCGTATCGAGGCGCTGGCGCATCACGCCGTCGTTGCTGGCCAGATGATGCAGCAGATGCAAATTGCCGGAGATAATCTGCAGCACATTGTTGAAGTCGTGCGCAATGCCGCCTGTCAGCTGGCCCACCGCTTCCATCTTTTGCGCCTGGCGCAAGGCGTCTTCGGCCTTGGTCCGTTCGCTCACTTCCTGTTCGACCCGGTGTTCCAGGGTTTCGTTCAGTTCGTGCAGCGCTTTTTCGATGCGCCGCCGCTCCGTGATATCGGTTTTGACGGCGATCAAGGCACGCGTTTGACCATGCTCATCGACCAGGCGGCTGACATTGCTCGACACCCAGACCTGCATGCCGTCGGGCTTCAGATAGCGCTTTTCGATGCTGAACGACTCACCGGTTTCCACCAGGCGCTGGAACAAAATCGCGTTGCCGGGCACATCGTCGGGATGCATGATGTCGTTCATGTTCAGGCTCAGCAGCTCTTCGGACGAGCGGCCCAGCATGGTGCACAGGGCACCGTTGACGCGCTGGAAGCTGCCGTCGAGGCCCAGCTCGGACAAGCCCACCGAGGCCTGGCCGAAAATGGCGGCCATGCGCTCCTGGCTGGCGTTCAGTTCGTCTTCGATCAGGCGCCGCTCGGTGACGTCGAACGACACGCCCACATAGCGGCGCTGCCCCGCAGGACCATCGACCACCTCGCCCTGGCGCGCGATCCAGCGCACCTGGCCGTCGAGCGGGCGGCGCACGCGGTATTCCACGTATTCAAGCGGATTGAGCGCCAGCTCCATGCGGCTCGGCCCCACCTTGGCCTGGTCGCGCTCGTCAACCAGCCCCACCAGCAATTGTTGCGTGACTTCCGCCCCGTCGGCGATGCCCCAGATGCGGCGGAAGGTGGCTGACACTTCCATCTTGCCCGTCTGCGGAAACCATTCGAAGGTGCCGATGCCGCCGGCCTGCTGCGCCAGGCTCAGGCGCTCCTCGCCTTCCATGCGCTCGGTGACATCGTTGCCTTCGACCAGGATGCCGCCGACCACCCCGTCGTCATCCTTGATCGGCTGATAGACAAAGTCGATATGGCGCTGGTTGCGGGCGCCATCGGCCGTCTGCAGGTCCACCTTCAGCTGGCGGCCTTCGAACGGCACGCCGCTGCGGTAGACTTCGTCAAGCAGTTTGATGAAGCCCTGTTCGACCACTTCCGGCAGCGCTTCGGCAACGCTCTTGCCGAGCACGTCGCTGCGTCCCACCAGTTGAAGATAGTGCTCATTGGCCAGCTCGAACACATGTTGCGGACCGCGCAGCACGGCCATGAAGCTGGGCGCCTGCTCGAACAGGGCGCGCAGCAGGCCACGCTCTTCGGCCACGCGGCGGTTGGCGTCGCGTGCCGCCTCCGCTTCGGCCTGCAGCGCGCGGTTGACGGCGCCCAGTTCGGCCGTGGCCAGTTTCAACTGGCGCCCTTCTTCCAGGCGCTTCGTCAGTTCCAGCGCCGTGCACAGCACGCCATCGACCTGGCCGCCATCGCCATGCACGGGGGTATAGAACAGGTCGAAGCAGACATCGCTGCGCACGCAATCGCGCACCATCGGCAGCGTGCGCTCGCGGTGCACCTGCGTTTCGCCGCGCAGTCCCGCTGCGAGGATGGTTTTGTTCCAGTCCCAGATTTCAGGCCAGACTTCGCGCACGGTGCCGCCCATGGCCTGCGGATGGCGCTCGGCGGCAATCTTGCTGTATTCGTCGTTGTAAATCATGATGTGCTGCGGTCCCCACATCAGCGCCATCGCCATCGGCGAATTGAGCACGATGTCGACGCTGGTGCGCAGGTTGGCCGGCCAGGCGGCCATCGGGCCCAGGCTGGTGGCGGACCAGTCGATGCTGCGCACCAGTTCGCCGGTAACGCCGCCACCGTGCGGCTGGTACAGGTGCAGGGTATCGTTCATTGCGCGACCACGCTGTCGGCAACGCCGTGCAGGCCTGCTTCGCACTGGCGTGGCAGGTACAGCGTAAACACGGTGCCCTGGGTTTCGGACGAATTCACCTCCACCCTGCCGCCATGCGCCTTGACGAACATGTCGACCGTATACAAGCCCAGCCCCAGGCCCTGGCCGGTCTTGCGCTTTTCACCGCTCTGGTGAAACGGTTCGAACAGGGTCGGCAGCAGCGCAGGCGCCAGTATGCCGCGGTTGATCACGCGCAACTCCACATGATCGGCCGAGCGTCCGTCGAGCATCAGTTGCACGGAAGCGCCCGGCTCGCCATGCGTCAGTGCATTGGCCAGCAGATTCGAAATGACTTGCGACAGCAGCCCTGCATCGCACTGGGCATGCAGCTCGCCCACGTGGCTGACGCGGATGCGCGCCGGCTGGCCCGGCATGTCGAACTCGTCGACAATGGATTGCGCCAGCGCCAGGTAGTCGTGCATGCCGACGCGCAATTCCATGGTGCCGGAACGGATGCGCGCCAGGTCGAGCAGCTGGTCGACCATGCGCGCCATGCGCTTGGCGCTGCTTTCGATGCGCTGCGCCGTGATCATCACTTTCGGATGGTCGCTCATCATCGGCAACAGCATGGCGCCATTCATCACCACCGACAGCGGCGTGCGCAGGTCATGACCGAGCACCGCCGTAAACAATTCGTTCAGATGCAGCGAGCGCTTCAGTTCGTCGAGCTGCGCCGACAGCGCACGCTTCTGCTGGAACAGCTGCACGAACACGTCCACCTTGCTGTTGAGGGCCTTGACGTCGATCGGCTTGAACAGGAAGTCGACCGCGCCCGCCTCATAGCCGCGGAAACTGTAGGTCGGCTCGCGCGTGGCGGCCGTCAGGAAGATCAGCGGAATGTCGCGCGTGCGCGCACTGCCCCGTATCAGCTCGGCCAGCTCGAAGCCGTCCATTTCCGGCATCTGCACGTCGAGCAGGGCCAGCGCCACCTCATGGGTCAGCAGCAGCTCCAGCGCTTCGGCGCCGGAAGTGGCTTTAAGGAGAACAATACCCGGCTGCGCCAGGACGGCCTCCAGGGCAACCAGGTTTTGCTCGATGTCGTCCACGACGAGAATGTTGATTGGTGCAGTCACGGGTCACTCTTCAGGCATCGCGACGGCCAGCCGGCAGCGTGCATCATGTAAAAATTGCAATTTAGGAATTTCAATAGCAGAAATTCAACTTAATCAAGGTAATGTGTATCTTACACGTACTGTGCCATCCGCACCGCCACGCTGTTCAAGCGGAACGCTCAGTCCGTCATCAGCGCGAGACTGGCCGCCAGCTGAGGCAGCGCCAGCACGCGGTCGGCGCCTGCGCGCCGCAGCGCCGCCTCCGGCATGGTGGACGATATCGCCCCCCTGGGCTCCTGCACCCAGGCCGCGCCGCCGAGCTTGCGCACCTGCGCCAGGCCTTCGGCGCCATCGGCCGAGGCGCCCGTCAGGATAATGGCCAGCATTTCGCGCCGGTAGGCACTGGCCGCCGTTTCCAGCAGCACATCGATGGACGGACGCGAAAAATACACGGGCGCTTCCAGCGACAGCGAAAAACTGCGGTCCGGCTCGATCTGCAGATGATAGTCGGGCGCGGCGAAATAGACCACGCCCGGCTGCAGCGGTTCCTTGTCCTGCGCCTCGCGGATCGGCAGCAGGCAGCGCCCGGCATACAGCTGCGGCAGCCGGCTCGAGCGCCCCGGCGCCAGATGCAGCACGATCACCACGCTGGCGCGGCAGGTGGCCGGCAAGGCACACAGCAGCAGCCCCAGCGCCTCCACGCCACCGGCCGACGCGCCGATGGCGATCAGGCGCAGGCCCTGGGGCGGCGCGGCGGTCTCGGTCGAGGGTGCAATATGCCGCACGCGTCACGCCCGCTGGAAGATTTTTTCGGCCGGACACAGCTCGCGGAAACTGCCCGCATGCCGGCTGAAATGCAGGCTTTCCTTCATGCCCAGGCCCAAAAATCCCCGATTGACCAGTGCCTCGTGGAACAGGCCCACGGCGCGGTCCTGCAAGTCCCTGTTAAAGTAAATCATTACGTTACGGCAGGACACCATGTGCACCTCGGAAAACACGCTGTCGGTCGCCAGGCTGTGGTCGGCAAACACGAAATGGCGGCGCAGCCGGCGGTCGAAAATCGCCCCCTTGTAAGCGGCCGTGTAGTAGTCGGACAGCGTGCGCTTGCCGCCCGACTGCCGGTAATTGTCGCTGAACTGGGCGATGCGGTCGATCGCATAGATCCCCGCTTCGGCGGCGGCCAGCGCATCGACATTGATATCGGTGGCGTAGATCATGCTGCGCTCCAGCAAGCCTTCTTCTTCCAGCATGATCGCCAGCGACCAGACCTCCTCGCCGCTGCTGCAGCCAGCCACCCAGATCTTGATCGACGGATACGTGTGCAGCATCGGCACGACTTTTTCGCGCAGCGAGCGAAAATAGGCGGGGTCGCGGAACATCTCGCTAACCTGCACCGTAAAGAACTGCAGCATCTGCACGAACATGGCGGGCTCATGCAGGATGCGGTCCTGCAATTGCGACAAGGTCGTGCAATCAAAGCGCTCCAGCGCCTGGCGCATGCGCCGGCGCAGGGAGGCCACCGAATAATCGCGAAAGTCATGCTGATAACGCAGCAATATCCCTTCCAGCAATAATTTCAGTTCAATATCAAAAATGGCTTCTTCGTCTAACAATGGGCTTTACCTTATGCTGGCAGATCGTTCCCAATTTTCCCCGAAGACAAGCCTGCTGTCAGTACGGCAGCGAACGCATGGCGAAGATCAGGCGTCCACGCCTTTCATGCCTTCGTCCGTATAGCGCGCGCCAGCGGCCATTCCCAGTGGAAACGCAGCCGCGATCGCCGCCAGATCGGCCTGGCTCAACCGCACCTGCAGCGCGCCCAGGTTTTCCAGCAGGTAGCCGATGCGCTTGGTGCCCGGTATCGGAACGATGGCGTCATCCTGCGCCAGCAGCCACGCCAGCGCCAGCTGGGCCGGCGTGCAGCCGTGTTCTTTCGCCAGTTGCCGCACCAGCCCGGCAATCGCCTGGTTGGACTGCAGATTGCCGGGCGCAAAGCGCGGATTGATTTGCCGGAAGTCGTTTGCCGCCAGGCTGGCCGTGTCGCCGATGGCGCCGGTCAGAAAGCCCCTGCCCAGCGGACTGTAGGCAAAGAAGCTGGCGCCGATGGCGCGGCAGGCATCGAGCACGCCCTGTTCCGGCTCGCGCGTCCATAGCGAATATTCGCTTTGCACGGCGGCCACCGGCGCAATCGCCGCCGCGCGCCTGAGCGTCTCGGGGCCCGCCTCGCACAGGCCGATGGCGCGGATTTTTCCCTCTTGTTGCAGCTGCGCCAGCGCGCCCATCGATTCTTCCAGCGGCGTGTCCAGGTTCAGGCGATGCAAGTAAAACAGGTCGATGGTGTCGACGCCCAGGCGCCTCAACGATGCCTCGCAGGCCAGACGGATATACGCAGCGCTGTTGTCGACGCGGCGCGCATAGCTGCCCGGCTCGCGCGCCAGGCCGCACTTGGTGGCGACGAGCACCTGCTGGCGCCTGCCCTGCAGAAAACGGCCCAGCAGCTGCTCGTTATGGCCGAAGCCGTACGCATCGGCCGTGTCGTACAGCGTCACGCCGGCCTCAAACGCCGCGTCCAGGGTGGCCAGCGATTGCGCCTCGTCGGTGGCGCCGTAAAACTCCGACATGCCCATGCAGCCCAGGCCCAGTGCCGAGCTTTTCAAGCCGCTATTGCCGATCTTTCTGTATTCCATGATGTGCTCCCGTGATGGTCAGGGAGGCAGTCTGCAACGTCCGGCTGGCGCTGGGAAGGTCCGATTTCGTGATACCTTTATGGTATGAGAGCCCTGGATACCCATGCATTGACCCTGTTCTGCGCGGTGGCGCGCTGCCTGAACTTTCGCCAGGCGGCGCAGCAGTTGCACATGACGCAGCCGCCGCTGTCGCGCGCCATCAAGACGCTGGAGGAAAAACTGGGCGCGCGCCTGTTCGAGCGCGACACGCAAGGCGTGGCGCTGACCGATGCCGGCCGCACCCTGCTGCCGCAGGCGCTGCACATTCTCGCCCTGCTGGACGCGGCCGAGCAGTCGCTGGCGCGCGACGCGGCAGCGCCGCAATTGCGCCTGGGTTTGACGACTTCGGTGGAAGCGGGCCTGTTCCGGCCGCCGCTGGCGCGGCTGGAAGCACGCCTGCCAGCGACCACGCTGCAGCTGCAGGCCGGTCCCTCGCCCGCGCTGATCACGGCCGTGCGCAAGGGCAAGCTCGATGCGGCGCTGGTAGCCTTGCCGGTCGATACGTTCGACTTGCAGGTGCAGCCACTGCCACTGCTGCGCCAGCCGATGCTGGTGGCGCTGCCGTCCGGGCACCCGCTGGCGCGCAAGCGCACGCTGCGCCTGGCAGACCTGACGCAGTTGCCGGTGTATTGGTTCGAGCGCAGCCGCCAGCCGGCGTTTTTTGACCATTGCCAGCAAGTGTTTGCACGCCACGGCTATACGCCGGTGTTCCTGCGCGAGCCACCCGACCATCATGTGCTGCTGGGCGAAGTGGCCGCCGGCAAGGGTGCGGCGCTGCTGGCCGAGTCGTTTCGCGCGCTGCGCCTGGGGGGCGTGGCATACCGCTCCCTGGCCGAGGGCGAGGAACTGGCGCTGGAGATCGGCCTGGTGTGGCCGGGCCACAAGCCGCATCCGGCACTGGCGCCATGGCGCGAGGCAGCGACCCGGTAGTGCCGTGCGCAATCGCGCCAGACACGCTACCATATCGCCTTCTTATTTCTTACCGGCCACCACCATGACGTTTACCATCAGCGACGCCGCCTACGGCACCGATACTCCCGCCGCCAAGCAAGCCATGTATGCGGACCTGCGTTCGCAGCTGCAGGGCCTGCTGGCCGGCGAAACCGACCTGATCGCCAATACCGCCAACTTCAGCTCGCTGGTATTCAATACCATGCCAGGCCTGAACTGGGCCGGCTTCTATTTCCTCAAGGGCGATGAGCTGGTGCTGGGACCGTTCCAGGGCAAGCCGGCCTGCATCCGCATCAAGAAGGGCCGCGGCGTGTGCGGCACCACCGTGGTCGAAGGCAAGTCGATCGTGGTCGAGGACGTGCATGCGTTTCCCGGCCATATCGCCTGCGACGTCAACTCGCGCTCGGAGCTGGTGGTGCCGGTGTTTGTGAACGGCGCCGTGTTCGGCGTGTTCGATCTGGACAGCCCGCTGCCGGGCCGCTTCGACGACGTCGATGCGCAAGGCATCGAGTCGCTGGTGCGCGCGCTGGAAGCGACCATCGCCGCTGCCTGAAATCAGCCAGGTGCCTTGACGGCGATAAACTCGCCCTTGCCGACCGGCACCAGGCAGCTGGTGTAGCGCGCATCTGCGCGTATGCTGTCAAGAAACGCCGCCATCTCGCCGTAGTGCGAGCTGGCGTTGTCGACCACCAGCACGCCGCCCGCGGCCAGCACGCGGTCCAGCTGCGGCCACCACGCCTCGTACTGGCTGCGCGCCGAGTCGAGAAAAATGAAGTCGTGGCCGCCGTCCGGCGCGTCACGCAGCACCTGGCCGGCATCCGCCAGTTTCTGTTCGACCACAGCGGCCAGACCAGCGCGGCCGATATTCGCCTGCGCCATGGCAAATTTATCCCCGGCCAGCTCCACCGTCACCACCGTGCCCTGCAAGGCCTGCACCGCGCGCGCCAGCCACAGCGTCGAATAGCCGTTCGACGTGCCGATTTCGAGCACCTTGCGCGCGCCGCGCGCCTGGATCAGGACGGCCAGCAGTTCGCCCGTATCGCGCGTGATATTGAGCATGCGGCTGCCCCGCTCCGTGTTGGCCGCATCGTTGGCGATGCCGAATGCTTCCAGTTCGCCGAGCAGAATCTCGATCGTGTCCTTGCTGGTCATGGCTGTCCCTGACAAAAAACACCAGCATAGCAAAAAAACTATACAGCGCGCCGCAAAGGCCGCTTGAGCAGCTGCACCATCAACACGCCTGCCAGGGTCACGCCGCCGCCGATCACATCATAGGCATGCAAGGTTTCGCCGAGAAACAGCATGGCGATGATGACGGTGAACACGGGCAGCAGGTTCATCAGCGTGGTGGCGCGGCTCGGTCCCAGCTTGGCCAGCCCGTGCATCCACAGGAACGGCGCGACGATGGACGCGGGGATGCCGGCAAACAGCACCAGCGGCAGGCCGGCGTTGGTCACGGGCGGCGCCGACTGGCTCAGGTAATACACGAACAGCACCGGCACCGCGCACCACACCTGGATCAGCAGCGAGTGCCAGTTATTCAGGGGAATCTTCCAGCGTTTGAGCAGCACGCCGTAGCCCGCATACGACAGGCAGGCCAGCAGCATCAGGCCGTCGCCGACGGCGGCGCCATGCGCCAAGAGCGCAGCCGGGTCGCCATGGCTGAGCAGATACGCCAGGCCCAGCAGCGATACCAGGCCGCCGAACACGCCGCCGACGGTGGCCGCTTCACCGAGCAGCAATACCGACAGGCCGACCGCCAGCAGCGGCATCATCGACGCCAGGATGCCCATGTTGGTGGCCGTGGTCGTTTGCGCGGCGATGTAGGCCAGGCACTGGTACATCACCATGCCCAGCACGCCCAGGATAAACAGCTTGCCCAGATACGGCCGGACGGCGGCGCGCTGCTGCCAGACGGCGCGGCCGAATACCAGCGCCAGCAGCACGCCGGCCAGCAGCCAGCGGAAAAACGAAATGGCGGCCGGATCGATCACGCCGACGGCCATCTTGCTGACGATGGTATTGATGGCCCAGATCAGCACGGCGATCACGGGAAACAGATAATGCTTGGCCTGCATGGCAACTCCTGAATTCGACAGGCCGCATTTTCGCACGCGCCGGCCGAGTACGCCGGGAAGCGCATGGCCGGTCTGTCATCAATGCTAAAATCCAAACATCTTTCCACTGAGCAAAGGATGCGCGCATGAACCCAGTTTCGGAGACGAGCAGCGATAACACCGGCGGCACCAGCGCGCCGCCATCGCCCGCCCCCATCAACCTGGGCAAGGACGACGCACCCACCGTGCTCGGCAAGCTGCGCACCCTGGTGCAGGACAAAACCCGCTTCGAGCCGCAGGACATCACGCCGCTGGCCGAAGACGAGACCTGGCAGGAATTTGCGCTGCAAGCGAACTACACGCTCGACACGCGGCTGGAACTGCACCATATCAACGGCTACTTCGCGCCCGCAGCGAGCGATCACTTCTGCGCCGGCGGCGACGTGGCCTCGCCGGCACAGGCACACGCCAGGGACCGCCTGCGCCGCGCGGCGGGCAAGCTTGCGACTGCCTTGCAGGCCGCCGGCCATGCCTACAACAGCGTGCCCGAAGGCCTGTACCTGGGCTACGCCAGCCGGCAATGGCACCTCGACACCTGCAGCAGCTGTACCGGCGACGGCCGCGTCGGTTGCACCACCTGCTACGGCAGCACCACCGAAACCTGCTGGACTTGCCATGGCAAGCGCACCGTCACCTGCCCCGCCTGGGGCTGCCACGGCGGCAAGGTATCGTGCTCGTATTGCAGCGGCAACGGTTACGTCAACGAGCAGGTAACCGACTACGTGACGGTGGACGTGCCCACTACCGTCTATGAGAACGGCAGTTCGCGCACCACCTACCACACCGAAACGCGCACCCAGTACCGCAACGTGCAGCGCAATTGCCACCATTGCAGCTACGGCAAAGTGCCGTGCACCACCTGCCATAGCGCAGGTTATGTCGATTGCGGCACCTGCCACCGCCGCGGCACCATGCCGTGCCGCACTTGCGGCGGCGTGGGCGACCTGCATTGCAATCCATGCGACGGTTCCGGCAAGGTGGGCCATGTGGCCTGGATCGATGTGCATGTGACGCCTGCCTACAGCATCAGCCTGCCCAAACAGGCCAGTGACGAGGCGCGCCGCATCCGCGACAAGGAGGGCGTGCACTCGCTGGCGGCGATCGCGGGCAGCCTGGCGCTGGCGAAAGTGAGCATTTACGACGAGGACCATCCGCAGGAAGTCGACGCGCTGTATGGCGGCAAGTTCAATATCGTGCGCCTGGACGCAGCCTGCAACGGCGCCACCCACCATCTGGTGGCCTACGGCAGCGACCTGCGCTGGCTCACGCTCGACGATATCGTCGAAAAACTGCTGCGCGGCGACCTCAAGGCGCTCAGCGATGCGCTGGCCGGCAGCGCGGACGACGGCCTGTTCTCGTCCCATGTGAAGGGCTTGCTCACGCCGCTGCGCGACGTGGCCGCCTCCGAACTGAACGCCGACGTGATCGAAGCGGTGCTGAGCGGCGACACCCGCCACGCGCATGCCGACGTGGTCTCGCCCGACTACGCCGAGAACGTGCGCACCTGCGTGCTGGGCGCCCTGCGCCAGGTGTACACGCGGCTGGCCAAGCAGTTCTGGTGGAAAGGCACGCTGGCCTCGCTGGCCGCCGCCATCGGCGCGTGGTTTTTCTTTGGCAGCGGCATCGGCGCCTTTGCCGGCCTGCTGGCCACCGGCGCCGCCTGGCTGCTGTTCAAGCACCAGATCAAGACTGTGCTGAGCGAGGCGCTCGGTGGCGCAAAACAGGCCGAGCGGGCCATGCTGATCGCCGGCAAGGGCCGCCGCAACCAGCTGGCCTACACGCTGGTGCTGGCGCCGGCCATCGCCGCCGCGCTGGGCGCCAGCTACCTGCTGCCGCTGCGCCAGCGCGCCAGCACGGCGCCGGTGCCCGCCATCGCTTCGACGCCGGTGTCGCCGCATGTGGCCAGCGTGCCGCTGGACGCGAGTGCAGCGAAAGCCTTGACACTGTACGAGAACGGCGACAAGGCCAAAGCGCTGGCCATGCTCGACGTGCTGGTCAAGAAAGGCAATGCCGACGCCTATGGCCTGTACGGCTGGATGACGCTGATGGGCGAAGGACAGGTGCGGCGCCCCGGCCAGGCCGCCCCCACCGCACAGGAACGCCAGGCATGGCATGCCGACGCCAAGCCGTGGATCACGCGCGCACTGGCAAAAAACGACAGCTACGCGCTGGCCGCCAAGGGCGTGATGCTGGCCGAAGGCTGGCAGGAACAGCGCAACATGCCGCGCGCGCTGGGCCTGCTGAAACAGGCGGCGCAAAAGGGCAATACGGAAGCGATGCACATGCTGGGCCTGTACAACATGCTGGGCAAAGGCACGCCGGTCAACCACAAGGAAGCGCGCAAATGGTTCACCCAGGCCGCCGACAAAGGCAGCGCCGGCGACATCTACAACCTGGGATTGATGGATTGGGAAGGCGCCGGATTGAAAGGCCCGGACCGCGCCAGCGCCATGCAGAGGTGGAAGATTGCGGCGTCCATGGGCGAGGAGCGCGCGGTCAGGGCGGTGGCGCAAGGCAAGCCCTGATAACGGGGAAGCGTATGCCGGGCAGGCCGGATCAGCGCTTGCGCGTAATCCGGCATCACCACCGGCCGCGTCAACAATGTCGTCGGATTACGCGCTTGCGCGCTAATCCGACCTACGCAGGAAACACGGCGATCTGGCGTTGAATATAGGCGTACAGCGCTTGCGCCAGCCGGCGCTGCTGCAGTTCGACATTGTCGCGCGCCAGCGGCGGCAAACCCAGTTCCGCCTGCAGCAGCGCATTGATGCCGTCAAGGTTCATGCAGAGCGCGCTGTCCAGCCCCTCCCATTCCACATACGCCAGCCATTCCGCCAGTACCACCACGCACCCCAATGGCGGCGCCAGCGCGGCGATGCGTTCAGCGCGCAGCACGCTGTCGGACCGGATATCGTGCTGCATCAGCACGGCTTGCGCCACCTGCTGCACCGCTTCGTCCGGCTCAGCCTGATATCGTTTCAGCAGCCGGCCGGTCAGCGTGCTCAGGGCTGCGCGCCCGGCAGGGCCGACAGGGTAAAGATTTCAAAGCCGGTTTCCGTCACCGCCAGCGAGTGCTCGAACTGCGCCGACAGCGAGCGGTCTTTCGTGACGGTGGTCCATTTGTCCGGCAACACCTTGACCTGGTAGCTGCCCACGTTGAGCATCGGCTCGATGGTGAAGATCATGCCCGGTTCGAGCACGATGCCGGTGCCGGCGCGGCCGTAGTGCAGCACTTGCGGCGTGTCGTGGAACACCTTGCCCACGCCGTGGCCGCAGAAGTCGCGCACCGACGAAAAGCCCTGTGCCTTGGCCACCGCTTCGATGGCGGCGCCAACGTCGCCCAGGGTCGCGCCCGGCTTCACGGTATTGATGCCGACCATCATCGCTTCATAAGCGGTATTGACCAGGCGATTGGCCAGGATCGACACGGCGCCGACCTTGAAGGTGCGGCTGGTGTCGCCGTGCCACTCGTTGAATTTCGGCGTGACGTCGATATTGAGGATGTCGCCCACTTTCAGGATCTTGGTCTCGGACGGAATGCCGTGCGTGACGACGTGATTGACCGAAATGCAGCTGGCATGCTTGTAGCCGTGGTAGTCGATGGTGGCCGGAATGGCGCCGGCGGCGCGCATGAATTCCTCGCACATGGCGTCGAGCTTGGCGGTCGAAATGCCGGGCTTCACAAACGGCGTGATGTAGTCGAGCGTGTCGGCGGCGATGCGGCCCGCCGCGCGCATGCCTTCGAAACCTTCTTCGTCATGCAGGGGGATTTTCTTGCCGTGTTCAAGCTGGGTGGAGTAGCGCATGGTGTGTTTTCTTTATTGGATTAATGTGTGGTGGTCGTTGCGGCCCAGCCGCGCACGGCATCGTGCGAAGCGCGCAGCATGGCGTCGACGCTGGCGGGGATCGCGCGTTCCTGGGTCAGGTAGGGCTTGACGACGGCCACCGGCGCGTCGATCAGCATGAACTTGAGCACCAGGTGGTCGCCATCGCCGTCGCCTGCATCGGGCATGGCGGCGGCGCAGCGCGTAAAGCAGGCGTCGAGCGCAGCCTGCTCCTGTTCCAGCGCGGCCTGCAGTTCGTCATCGAGGCCGCCGTTGAAATCGGGGCTGTCCTCGCATTGCAGCAGGAAACGCGCATACACGGGCTTGCGGCGGCACCAGTCCAGCAGGCCATGCACGCCGGCCCAGGTGTCGCCCCCGCCCCACAGGCTGGCCACCTCCTCGCGAAAGTCGCTCTTTACGCGCAGCCAGGCGCGCGCCAGGATGGCGTTGCGCGAATCGAAGCGGTGATATACGGAGCCGATCGGCGCACCCGCCTTGACGGCGATGGCGGACATCGACACGGCCGCCACGCCGCACTGGGCGGCAACCGTGATGGCGCTGTCGATAAAATGATTTTCGTTGAATTTGGCTAGTCTGACCATGGCAAATAGAATAGCAATTCTAATTGAATCCGTCAAGCGTGCCGAGGTTCCGCCGCCCTCCCTCTACGGTATGGTGAGCTGCGTGGAAGCACTGCCTTCGGGAATGATCAGGGCGAAGTCGTAGCCGTTGATCAGGTTGAACACGTCGATGTCGCCGGCCGCCAGCTTGCGCGCGCCGGACCGCAATGGCCGCAGATCAAATAGCGACCAGTGGCCGTCGGTGGCTGCCGCACTGGCCAGCAGTTTGAAAGCGGAGCTGTCCGGTTCGATCTCGGCTGGCCGAGGCGGCTTGCCCGCTCCCGCGAATCGCAGCTGCTTGCCCTTGGCCGCCAGCACGATCAGGTGCAGCGACGTACGGCCCTGGCCTTCGGCGCGTTCAGCCAGAAAGTTACCGACATCACGATTGTTCAGCGGATTGATGCCTTTGTAGGCGTGATTTGCGCCGAGCTTGACCACCAGCTTTTGCTCTTGCACGCCGAGCTGGGAGGCCAGGGTCCGCTTTAACAGCGCCAGGCGCATGCGGTTGGAAATGTCGCGATCGCCGGGCACGCGCGAGGCGCTCTTCTGATAGATGGCACGGCTCTCGAGCAGGACATCGAGCAGGCCCAGCGCGGTTTGCTCCCGGGACCCGGCCAGCAGCGGGCGCAGCGAAGCGAATTCCTCGTCGGAGGCCGACAGAAGCAGATACTCCAGGGGGTTGCCGGTGGCCGCTGCTTTTTGACTGGCGACAGCTTCCCTTTGACGCAAGGCTTCCAGCTTCGCACGGGCGGCCGGATTAACCGGCTGGGCCAGCATCTGGGCGATCAGGTATTTGGCCGTGCCGACGAATTCCTGGTCGATGCCCCACTGCTCGAAGCGCGGCCCTGCCGCCACTGCAAAGCCGGCCAGCATCTCCGCTTCCTGGCGCATGGTGTAGAAAGCGATGGCGTCCGGATAGGCGGCATCGAATCTGGCGATGGCAGTTACCGCATCGGCGCGCTTGAGCATCCCGTCGAGCGCGCCCGCCACGACCGGACCATTTTCCGTTACCAGGGTCGTGAAGCCGGCAGGCGCCAGGGCATTGAAGTAGGCGGAAGAGAACCGGGCGATCTCGGCCACACCGTGATCCTCGCCGAGCAGCACGTACTGCGCCTGGCGCGACGCCTGCAGCAGCGGCGCCGCACCGGGCCCCGACAGCGTGCCTTGGTCCAGCGTAATGGCGAGCCGGCTGGCCTGGAGTTTGTCGAGGACAGCAGTATCGGCGGCGGCCGGCCCGGCGAAGCCGAGCGTCAGGGCGGTGGCGAGGAAAGCGAAGCGCACGAACATGGCAGTATGGGCCGGTCAGGGCCGATCAGTGAATGATTCCACAGTTTAACCTGCCGCCCTTATGCTGGCATGGCCCATGCCAGAAATTTCAGCCCGTCGCAAGGGGATACGGATCACGGGGCAACTGGAATACATCGAGCGCCAGAGTTTCATCCACAATCGGCATAAGCTGCCATAGAGCGATGGGCCATGGAGCTTTTCTGCTTCATGGGCAAACCAGCAAAATATGTCACGGCAAAAGTCGCCAGCCCGGGCCTTCCGGGCCAAGCGGGCCTGAAAAATGTCGAGGGCAAGGCGCGGCGACGCAGACAGTACGCCAGTACGGCAAGGAGCCGCAACGCCGCCATCGGCATTTTCTCAGGCCCGCGACTTCGGCCCGCCGACTCCAGGTGTTAATGCATACGTTCCCCAACGGCACCAACCGGAAAAATGCCGGTACGGCAAGGAGCCGCAACGCCGCCATCGGCATTCTCTCAGGCCCGCGTCTGCGGCCCGCCCTTTCAGCCATTCAAGCCTTCATGACATCAATCCCGCGCCTGCCTTACAATGCCATGTACCAACCTTTACAGGAGTACCGCTTGCTTACGCCCCCCTTTATCGCCTCCGCCCGTTTCGACGATCCCCGCCTGGCACTGGAACAGGTGCAAGCCATCTACCGCGCCAGCATCGACCACCTGCGCGACGCGCTGCAGCGCTTTGTCGCCGGCGAACAGATGCAGGAACGCGTGCGCGGCTGCTACCCTTTCGTGCGCATCCAGACCGAGACCGTGGCACGCGCCGACTCCCCCCTGGCCTACGGCTTCGTGGCCGGTCCCGGCGTGTTTGAAACCACGCTGACGCGCCCCGACCTGTTTGCCGACTACTATCTCGATCAATTCACGCTGCTGTTGAAAAACCATAACAACGGCCAGAAGGTCACGCTGGAAGTGGGCGTGAGTTCGCAGCCGATTCCCGTGCATTTCTCGTTTGCCGAGCACGACCATATCGAAGGCAATATGGATGCCGGGCGCCGCATGGCCATGCGCGACCTGTTCGACCTGCCCGACCTGGCGGCGATGGATGACGGCATCGCCAATGGCACGCATGAAACGGCGCATGGCGAAGCGCAGCCGCTGGCATTATTTACCGGCCCGCGCGTCGATTACTCGCTGCAGCGCCTGCGCCACTACAGCGGCACCTCGCCCCAACACTTCCAGAACTTCGTGCTGTTTACCAATTACCAGTTCTATATCGACGAATTCATCCGCCTCGGCCACGCCATGATGCAGCGCGCGCCGGACGCCGGCACGCCCTCGGATGACGACGGCTATATTGCGTTTGTCGAACCGGGCAATGTGGTGACGCGCCGCGTCGGCCAGGCCGTGGAAGCGGATGACGCCCTGGGCGCCGCGCCGCCGCGCCTGCCGCAGATGCCGGCCTACCACCTGCTGCGCGCCGACGGCAGCGGCATTACCATGGTCAATATCGGCGTCGGTCCTGCCAATGCGAAAACCATTACCGACCATATCGCCGTGCTGCGCCCGCACGCCTGGCTGATGCTGGGCCACTGCGCCGGCCTGCGCACCACGCAAAGCCTGGGCGACTACGTGCTGGCGCATGCCTATGTGCGCGAAGACCATGTGCTCGACGAAGACCTGCCGCTGTGGGTGCCGATCCCGCCGCTGGCCGAAATCCAGCAGGCGCTGCAGACAGCTGTGGCCGAAATCACCCAGTTGACGGGGCTCGACCTGAAACACATCATGCGCACCGGCACGGTAGCCAGCACCGACAACCGCAACTGGGAACTGCTGCCGCAGCGCACGCCCGAGCGCCGTTTCAGCCAGAGCCGCGCGATCGCGCTGGACATGGAAAGCGCGACCATTGCCGCCAACGGCTTCCGCTTCCGCGTGCCATATGGCACCCTGCTGTGTGTGAGCGACAAGCCGCTGCACGGCGAAATCAAGCTGCCCGGCATGGCCAACCATTTCTACCGCGAGCGGGTCGACCAGCACTTGCGCATCGGCATCCGCGCGGTGGAACTGCTGCGCCGCCAGGGCGTGGACCGGCTGCACAGCCGCAAGTTGCGCAGTTTTGCGGAAGTCGCGTTCCAATAATCAGCTGAGGAATCAACCATGCCGCCCCTCGGGGCGGCATTTTTTTGGCCTGTGCCATGAAACTGCAGTTACGAAAAAACAACAATTTTCAGCCATTACCAAGACCCGGAAACTGAATTTTCCATGCCTTATCCGCCACAAGAAAAATAAAATCAATTCAACTAGCGGAAAAAGGGAAGTTTCGGCCCTTCCATGACTTTCATTCATGCGACGCCGTGACAATATCACCATGCGCACCATTGCGGTGCAGGATATTCTTGACAACATTATCTAAAAAATGATCTCATGAAATGTGAATTTAATTTATTAAATTTGCAAGGCGATAACAATAAAACCTATATCAATTCTATTTTCCGGCAATGCACATTCCCGGTACTGGAGGAGTCACATGATTGAAACAATTTTGAGCAAGTCCTTGCGCAGCCTGTTTACCGGCAGCCTGGTCCTCGGCGCGGGTTTCCTGCACCAGACGGCCATGGCGCAGGAGGCCGGTGGCGGCGAACAGATGCAACGCGTGGTGGTGACCGGGTCGGCCATCAAGCGCGTGGATGCGGAAACGGCGGCGCCGGTCGAGATCTACACCAAAAAAGATATCGAGCGCACGGGCGCCACCAGCGTGGCGGAGCTGGTCAAGAACCTGGCCTCGATCGACATCAACGACCAGGGTGAATTGAGCGCCAATTCGCCGTCCGGCTCGGGCACCACCAATATCAAGATGCGCGGCCTGAGCGAGCGCAATGTGCTGATCCTGCTGAACGGCCGCCGCCTGCCCACCAATGCGCTGGCCGACGGCTCCGGCGCCGGCGCGGCCGTCGACGTCAATGTCATTCCGCTCGGCGCACTGGAACGCATCGAGATCCTCAAGGACGGCGGTTCGGCCATTTACGGCGCCGACGCCGTGGCCGGCGTGATGAACTTCATCACCAAGAAAAATTATCAGGGCCTGGAAGCGAAAGCCAGCTATGGCCAGAGCTCGCGTTCGGACGCCAAGGAAAAAACCGCCAGCCTGGTCTATGGCTTTGGCGACTACGATGAACAGGGCTTCAATGTGCTGGCCACGGTCGACGTGCTCAAGCGCGATCCGGTGTATCGCAAGGACCGCGACCTGACCAGCTCGGCCGACTTCCGCCGCTTCCCTGGCGGCATCGATGGCCGCAGCGGCTATTCGCCCAATGGCAATATCGTGGGCGGCGGCCAGCTGGTGCCATGCGCGCCGCAAGACCTGCAGAACGGCAGCTGCCGTTTCGACTTCAACAAAACCATCCTGACGTCGATCAACGGCGCCGACCGCGTCAGCGGCATGCTGATCGGCAGTTTCAAGGTCAACAACGATGTGCGCGCGTTCGCCGAGCTGACCTATTCGCAAAACAAGGACAACTTCGAAGCCCAGCCGGCGCCTGGCGCCTTTGTCGTCGGCGACGATACCGTGCTGGGACGCTTCATGCAGATGGGCCCGCGTGTTACCAAGCGCAAAGGCGAGCTGACACAGTTTTCCACCGGCCTGGAAGGCACGACGCGCGGCATCGACTGGGACGTGGCGATCGGCAAGGGCGTCAGCAAGGCCAGCAACCGCGATTCGAACTATGCGCATGCGGTGCTGTTCAACGAAGCGATCGAAGCGGGCCTGATCAACCCGGCCAGCAACACCAATCCGCAGGCGGAAGTCGACAAGATCCGCCTGTCGCCTACGCGCGAAGGCAAGTCGGAAATGACTTTCTTCAATGCCAAGGCTTCGGCTCCCATCATGGAACTGGCCGGCGGTTCGATGGCGTATGCGGTCGGCGTGTCGTATATCAAGGAGTCGCTGAGCGACCAGCCGGACCAGAACCAGATCGACGGCCTGGTCTTCGGCAGCATCCAGCAGGCGGCCGTCAAGGCGGACCGCAACTCGAAAAGCGTGTTCGGCGAGCTGTCGATTCCGTTCGTCAAGAACGTGGAAGCCCAGCTGGCCCTGCGCTACGACGATATCTCCAAGGTCGGCAGCAAGACCAGCCCGAAAGTGGCGCTGCGCTACCAGCCGCTCGATACGCTGATGTTCCGCGCCTCGTACGCCGGCAGCTTCCTGGCGCCATCGCTGAAACAGATGTTCGGCGGCATCGATGCCGGCGCCAATTCGACCGACGATCCGGAAATTTGCGCGGCCTTCCCGTCACTGGCAGGCGCCTGCAGCAACTTCCCGTATTACCAGGTCACCGGCTCGAATCCGAACCTGAAACCGGAAACCGGCAAGACCTACAACCTGGGCGTGGTGTTCTCGCCTGTCAATGCGCTGACCGTCAGCGTCGATTACTTCCGCATCGACAAGAAAAACGAAATCAGCACCCTGACGGAACTGAAGGCGATCGAACTGGGCAACTACGAGATCAAGGACGGCGAAGCACGCATTTTGCTCAACAACCAGAATCTTGCCTCGACCAAGGTGCAGGGCGTCGATACCGACATCCGCTATACCTCGCCGCAAACCATGTTCGGCAAGTTCACGCTGCGCAATGCGGCCACCGTGTACACCAAGCAGGAAACCCAGGACACGGCCACCGATCCGCTGCAAAGCACGCTCAAGACCTACATGAATCCGAAGTACCGCAACACGTTTACGGCCAGCCTGGAAAACGGCAATGCTTCGGGTTCGCTGATCGTGCGCACCACCGGCGACATGATCGACTCGGACAAGCGCCGCGACGAAATCGAGCCGGGCACGCGCACGATTCCTTCGCACACCGAAGTGGACCTGACGGCGCAGTACGTGGCAATGAAAAACCTGACCCTGTCGGCCGGCGTGAAAAACATGTTTGACCGCATGCCGCCTTACAGCGTGATGGGCTCGAGCAACCAGTACGGCACCCTGGGTTTTGCCCAGCTGTACAACGCCCGCGGCCGTTACTTCTACCTGGGCGCAGGCTACAAGTTCTTCTGATCCACAGACTGCACGATCGGAATGCAAAAACGGCGCCTCCCAGGCGCCGTTTTCATTGAGCCATTATCGACACCAGCCTCACGGAAAGAAACGCGGATCGTCCTGCCAGCGCCGCACGGTGCTGGCAGTGATCGTTGCGGCAGCGGCGTGGCGCGATTGAGCAGCACATTGCATTCGTCGGACACGATCACGCAGGGCACCACCAGCAGCGCGGTCTTGCCTGCCACGCTCCAGTGATCGCCGACCATTTTTTGCCCCTCGAACGTATCCGTATGGCTGGCAGGCGTGGCGCCGGCTGCCCGATCAGGGCGATGGCGGCATCCTGCGCCGCGCCGTCCTGCAACACGGCGATGCCGGCCAGGCGCTGGCGCTGCGACAAACTGCGAAAATTGCGAGAATTGCGCGATGAAGGCCTGCCACTGAACTGGCGGCATGAGCGTCTCCTGAAAGAAGATTTCTGATCAGTCAGACCCCAGCAACGTCAGAATGTTTC
>NZ_DAMAGB010000038.1:0-69944 GCF_031995485.1 Janthinobacterium sp. | reverse complement strand
CGTGGGCGGTCATATCGCCACCTATCAGTCGGCGGCGGTGCTGTACGACGTCGGCTTCGATCATTTCTTCCGTGGCCGCACCGAGCAGTTCGCCGGCGACCTGGTGTATATCCAGGGCCACTCGGCGCCCGGCATCTACGGGCGCGCCTACCTGGAAGGGCGCATCAGCGAGGCGCAGCTGGACAACTACCGGCGCGAAGCGGGGCGCGACGGCCTGTCGTCGTATCCGCATCCGCGCCTGATGCCGGACTTCTGGCAGTTCCCCACCGTGTCGATGGGGCTGGGACCGCTGACGGCGGCCTACCAGGCGCGCTTCATGCGCTACCTGGAATACCGCGACCTGACACCGCACCAGGGCCGCAAGGTGTGGGCGTTTCTCGGTGACGGCGAGATGGACCAGCCCGAATCGCTGGCCGCCATTTCGCTGGGCGGGCGCGAAAAGCTCGACAACCTGATCTTCGTCGTCAACTGCAACCTGCAACGCCTCGACGGCCCCGTGCGCGGCAACAGCAAGGTAATCCAGGAACTGGAAGGCACTTTCCGCGCGGCCGGCTGGAACGTCATCAAGGTGATCTGGGGCAGTGGCTGGGACGCGCTGCTGCAGCGCGACGCCAGCGGCCTGCTGCGCCAGCGCATGATGGAGTGCGTCGATGGCGATTACCAGACCTTCAAGTCGCAAAACGGCGCCTATGTGCGCGAACACTTCTTCGGCAAATATCCAGAACTGCTGGCGCTGGTGGCCGACATGTCCGACGACGATATCTGGCGCCTCGCGCGCGGCGGGCACGACCCCGAAAAAGTGCACGCGGCGTATGCCGAGGCGATGCGCACGCAAGGGCGACCCACCGTGATCCTGGCAAAGACCGTCAAGGGCTACGGCATGGGCGAGGCCGGCGAAGGCCAGAACATCAACCATCAGCTCAAGAAAATGAGCCTGGAAGCGGTGCGCGCCTTTCGCGACCGCTTTGCGCTGCCCGTCAGCGACGCGCAACTCGAAGAGATGCCCTACCTGAAGCCGGCGCCGGGCAGCGAGGAGGCGCGCTATTTTGCCGCGCGCCGCCAGGCGCTGGGCGGCCATATTCCCGCCCGCGACGCCCGCGTGCCGGCCTTGCCGGTGCCGCCGCTGTCGGCCTTTGCCACCCAGCTCAAGGACAGCGGCGAGCGCGCCTCGTCGACCACCATGGCCTTCGTGCGCATGCTGGGCACCCTGCTGAAGGACCCGGCGCTGGCCAATATCGTGGTACCCATCGTGCCGGACGAATCGCGCACCTTCGGCATGGAAGGGCTGTTTCGCCAGATCGGCATCCATTCCTGGCTGGGCCAGCTGTACACGCCGCAGGATGCCGGCCAGCTCAGCTACTACAAGGAGGCGAAAGATGGCCAGATCCTGCAGGAGGGGATCAATGAGTCGGGCGCGATTTCGTCGTGGATCGCGGCCGGTACTTCCTACGCCAACCATGGCCTGGCCACCATCCCGTTCTATATCTTCTATTCGATGTTCGGCCTGCAGCGCGTGGGCGACCTGGCCTGGGCGGCCGCCGATGCGCGCACGCGCGGCTTCCTGCTGGGCGCCACCTCGGGGCGCACCACGCTGATGGGCGAGGGGCTGCAGCATGACGATGGCCACAGCCACGTGCTGTCGTCGGTGATTCCCACCTGCGTCTCGTACGACCCGACCTATGCCTACGAGCTGGCCGTGATCATCCAGGACGGCATGCGCCGCATGTTCGCCGAACACGAGGATGTCTATTACTACATCACGCTGCTCAATGAAAACTACCCGCATCCGGCGATGCCGGAAGGCGCCGAAGCGGGCATATTGAAGGGGCTGTACCTGCTGCACGAAGGCGCGGCAACGGACGGCGCCGCGCCGCGCGTGCAGCTGATGGGCAGCGGCTCGATCCTGCGCGAAGTGATCGCCGCGGCGCAATTGCTGCTGCAGGACTTCGGCGTCGCCAGCGACACCTGGAGCGCCACCAGCCTGACCGAGGTACGCCGCGAGGGCATGGCGGCCGAACGCTGGAACCTGCTGCACCCGGCCGATACGCCGCGCGTGCCGTATGTGCAGCAATGCCTGGCGAGCCGCCAGGGCCCGGTGGTGGTGGCCACCGACTACATGAAGATCGTCGGCGACCAGGTGCGCCCGTTCGTCAACGACCGGCGCTTCGTGAGTCTTGGCACGGACGGCTTTGGCCGCTCGGACACGCGCGAATCGCTGCGTACCTTCTTTGAAGTGGACCGCCATTTCATCGTGCTGGCGGCACTGAAGGCGCTGGCCGACGACGGCGCGCTGCCACGCAGGGTGGTGGCCGAAGCGATCGCAAAATACGGCATCGATGCCGGCAAGTCCGATCCCGCATCCATCTGACTGTTGAGGAGTAAAACCATGAAACTGTATTACGCCACCGGCACCTGTTCGCTGTCGCCCCATATCGTCGCCCTCGAAGCGGGCATCGGGCTGCAGCTCGAACGGGTCGATATCCGCACCATCCCGCGGATCACCGACACGGGCGCCGACTACGCCCTCGTCAACCCCAACCTGTACGTGCCGGCGCTGGAACTCGATGACGGCACGATCCTGCTGGAAGGCACGGCCATGGTGCAATACCTGGCCGATCTTGCGCCAGCCAGCGGGCTGGCGCCAGCGGCCGGCAGCATGGCGCGGGTACAGCTGCAATCGTGGCTGGGATTTGTCGCCACCGAACTGCACAAGGCGTTCAGCCCCTGGCTGTTTCACCCGGAATACGGGCTGCAGGCGCAGGACGTGGCCCGTTCGCGCATCGCCGCGCGGCTCGACTACGTGGAGCGGCACCTGGCCGACGGCCGCCAGTTTCTGCTCGGCGCGCAGTTTACCGTGGCCGACGCGTATCTGTTCACGATCCTGAACTGGTCCGACCTGGCCAGGGTCGATCTGAGCGCCTTTGCGCAGGTCAGGGCATTCCTGGCGCGCGTCGCGGCGCGGCCGGCGGTGCGCGAAGCGCTAAGGGTGGAAGCGTCCCGCGCGGCCAGGTAGCCGCGGGAGTGGAATTTGCGAGCCCCTGCCGTTGCAGGGGCTTTTTCTTGGGCTGGCGCGGTGCGTCAGCCTTCCAGTTCCAGTTCATGCGCCAGCACCTGGCCGATGGCGCGCTGTTCATCGAGGATGGCGCGCAGGTGGTGGGGACGGGTCCTGACGTTGGTCATTACCACGCGCAGCACATTGGTCGGACCCGGATAGCGCGTCGATTCGAGCACGGTGCGCGAGACGAAACTCCGGCCTTCGGCCTTTTGCCGGTTCTGCAGCCTGGCGTTGAGGCTGTTGAGCCGGGTGTTGAGTGCAAGCGCGCCCTCGCTGTCGCCGCTGGCCAACAGCAGCTCCATGCGCTGGCGCAGCGGCACTGGCACATAGCGGTAGGTGAGGATAAACGTGTCGGAACGCGTGACCAGCTCGAAGTCCTGCTGGTCGGCCAGCAGCTCCTGCAACTGCCGGCTCAAGGTCGCCGCCTGCTGCAGCAAGGTGGTGTAGCCCGATACCCCCAGCACCTTGAACGAGGTCCACAGTTTCAGTGCGTCGAAGCGGCGCGAGCCTTCCAGCGAAGTCTGGCCCAGGTCGCCCGAGTTGTCGCGCAGGATGTAATTGGCGTTGTGTTTCAGCAGGTTCAGGCTGGCGCTGTTTTTGAACAGCACCATGCTTTGCGCCATCGGCACCCACAGCAGCTTGTGGCCGTCGATCACCACCGAGTCGGCCAGGTGTATGCCTTCATACAGCGGACGGAACTGTTCGGCGATCAGCAGCGCGCCGCCCCAGGCGGCATCGACATGGAACCAGATCGCTTCGCGCGCGGCGATCGCCGCCATTGCGGCCAGCGGATCGATAGCGCCCGTCTCGGTGGTGCCGGCAATGCCGATCATGGCGACGATCCTGATATTGCGCGCCTTTAAATCGGCTATCGTCGCTTCCAGCTGTTTGATGTCGATGCGGTTGTCGCGGTCGACCGGCACCAGCTGCAGCGCCGCTTCGCCGAGGCCCAGCGTGCCGAGCGCTTTCTTGATCGAATAATGGCTGCGCGCCGAGCCGATCACGGCCAGGCCGGCGTGGCCGGATTCCTGCATGGTGGCAAACAGGCCGCGCTTTCTCGTGCCGGGCAGCTGGTGTTCCAGCGCCACCGCCAGCGCCGTCAGGTTGCCCATGGTGCCGCCATTGACCACATTGCCCAGCGCGCCGCTGGTGGCGGCCATCGCCTGCGTGTAGACGGCCTCGTCGTGCTGGTACACCTGGCGGTGCAGCCAGCCCAGCAGCTGCTTTTCGATCAGGGTCGAGACATACGCCGTCTCGATCTTGACCTGGTTCTGGTTCAGTGCGGCCGTAAACGTTTCGGCCAGCACGCTGACCCAGGGCAGGGCCTGGGTCATGTGGCCGATATAGCGCGGGTGGTTGAGCTGGGCCGTATTGGCCAGCACGGTGCTGTCGAGCTCTTCCAGGAAGGCGGTGACCGGCATGCCGTGCGCGGGCGGCTGCGTGTCGGCCAGCTGCGTGAGCAGCTGCTCGAACGGCACATGCGGATACGGCACGTCGCGCGCGCCGGCCAGCCAGACGCCCAGCATCCGCAGCGCCTGCTGAAGCGGCGCGGGCGACTGTTGCAGTGCATCGATGGAAAAGTGCTGCGACAGCAGCTGTTCGATAGGGGTGTCGGTCATTGCCTGTGTTTCAGTTCGTGACCCCAAGACAAGGCTGGGGCCGGACCCTCAGGGTCCGACCCCGGAATCTGCCGTTGGGTTGAAAGCTTAGAAATAATTCAAGCCCAGCGCCGACTTGACTTCATCGGCCGTACGCGCCGCCACTTCGCGTGCGCGGAAGGTGCCTTCTTTCAGCATCTGGATCACCTGGCCCTTGTCCTTGGCGAACTCTTCGCGGCGGGCGCGGATCGGCGCCAGCATCTCCTGCAGCACCACTTCCAGGCGCTTCTTGACGATGCTGTCGCCCAGGCCGCCGCGTACATAGTGCGCCTTCATTTCTTCCAGTGCCGCTTTTTCCTGGTCGAACGCATCGAGGTAGATGAATGCCACGTTGCCTTCCAGGTGGCCAGGGTCGGCCACGCGCAGGTGCAGCGGGTCGGTGTAGACTTTTTTCACGGCGGCCGTGATTTCTTCCGGCGTGGCGCCCAGGTTGATGGTGTTGCCCAGCGACTTGCTCATCTTGGCCTTGCCGTCGATGCCGGGCAGGCGGCCGATTTCCGGCACCAGCGCCTTGCACTCCATCAGCACTTCGCGGTTGTACATGCGGTTGAAGCGGCGCACGATTTCATTGGTCTGCTCGATCATCGGAATCTGGTCTTCGCCGACCGGCACCACGCCGGCCTTGAAGGCGGTGATGTCGGCCGCCTGGCTGGCCGGGTAGGTCAGGAAGCCGGCCGGAATGTCGCGCTCGAAGCCGCGCAGGCGGATTTCTTCCTTGACGGTCGGGTTGCGCTCGAGGCGCGCCACGGTGACGATATTGAGGTAATAAAACGTCAGTTCGGCCAGCTCGGGAATCTGCGACTGGATAAAGACGGTGGTCTTGCTGGGGTCGATGCCGACGGCCAGGTAGTCGAGCGCCACTTCCACCACGTTGCGGTGGACCTTGTCGATATCGTCCATATTGTCGGTCAGCGCCTGGGCGTCGGCCAGCATGATGAACTGCTTGAAATCGTTCTGGTAGGCGACGCGGTTGCGCAGGCTGCCCACGTAGTGGCCCAGGTGCAGCGGGCCGGTCGGGCGGTCGCCCGTCAGGATCACCGATTGCGAGGCGATGGCGGCGGCCGACAGCGGCGCGGCAGTGTCTGGAGTATCAGGAGTGTCTGGGGTGTTCGGCAAGCTCATCAAGTTTCCTTTCGAGCCGCCTTGTCGGGATGATCCAGGTTTTGCCTGTTACGCCACCGAGCGAGGCGGCGTTGATCATAAATCACATCACTATGCAGTGGCCGCGCGGAGTGAGCGGGACCACCAATTCGTGCAGGCGTGTTGTGACTGGATAAAATTCATGGCGGTATGGTTGCAGTTTGACAGCGGTCTGTCAAGCTGCCCGGCAATTTATCTGGCGTGAACATTTTGCATTACGGGTATTATTGCTGGTTGGATATTTTTCCTGTTATTTAATATTGGAGTCCCCATGCGCCTTGCACCACCTGTCCGGCTTGCCAGCCTTGCCCTGATTGCCACCCTGGCCACACCTGTGCTGGCGCAAACGCCGCCGATGACACCCGATATCGGCAGCAAGCTGGTGATGCCGGACCTGAACGACTACGTCAAGCGGGTGGTGATGATCCCGATGCGCGACGGCGTCAAGCTGTATACCGTGATCGTGGTGCCGAAGGGCGCCAAGCGCGCGCCGATCATGCTGACCCGTACGCCGTACAACGCGGCGCGCCGCGCCCAGCGCGCCGGCAGTCCCAGCATGCTGGCGACCCTGCCGCAGGGCGACGACACGCTGGTCGAGAACGGCTATATCCGCGTGTTCCAGGATGTGCGCGGCAAATACGGTTCCGAAGGCGACTATGTGATGACGCGCCCGGTGCGCGGCCCGCTCAACAATACCAGGGTCGACAATGTCACGGATGCCTGGGACACGATCGACTGGCTGGTCAAGCATATTCCCGAAACCAACGGCAAGGTCGGCATGCTGGGCTCGTCCTACGAAGGCCATACCGTGCTGATGGCGCTGGTCGACCCGCACCCGGCGCTGAAAGTGGCGATCCCGATGAGCGCCATGGTCGACGGCTGGCGCGGCGACGACTGGTTCCACAATGGCGCTTTCCGCATGCCGAGCCTGGGCTACCTGGCCGGGCAGACCAGCGTGCGCGGCGGCGGCGAATCGCCGGCGCTGGGCAGCTATGACGACTACGATGCCTACCTGCGCATCGGCTCGGCCGGCGACTTCGCGAAAAAATTCGGCATCGACAAGCTGACCTACGCCAAAAAACTGTTCGAACACCCGGCCTACGACAGCTACTGGCAGGAACAGGCGCTCGACAAGATCCTCGCCAAACGGCCGCTGATCGTGCCGACCATGCACGTGGTGGGGCAGTGGGACCAGGAAGATATCTATGGACCCTACGCGACCTATGCGGCCCTGGAAGGCAAGGACCGGCTCAACAACCTGAACTACCTGGCCATCGGGCCGTGGCGCCATAGCGGCGTCAACTATGAGGGTTCCTCGCTGGGCGCCCTGAAATTCGACGGCGACACGGCGCGCCAGTTCCGCGAAAAAGTCATGCAGCCGTTCCTCAATCAATACCTGAAAGACGATGCGCCCGACGCCCATACGCCGCCGGTGCTGTCGTACCAGAGCGGCACCAATCAGTGGCAGCGCCTGCAGCGCTGGCCGCTGGCGTGCGACACCTGCGACACGAAACTGACGCCGATCTACCTGCAGGATGGCTACAAGCTGGGCTTCACTGCGCCGGCCGGTGCGCCCGATGCCGCCAGCGGCGCCTACGACGAATATGTGTCCGATCCGGCCAAGCCGGTGCCGTTCGTGCCGCGCCCGGTGCGCCTGAACGATGGCGATGTGTGGAAGCCGTGGCTGGTCAGCGACCAGCGCGGCTATGCCGACCGCACCGACGTGCTCAGCTATGTATCGGAGCCGTTGAAGGAAGCGGTGCGCATCGCCGGCGCGCCGGTGGTCAACCTGTTTGCCAGCACCAGCGGCACCGACGCCGACTGGGTGGTGAAGCTGATCGACGTGTATCCCGACGAAGTGCCGTCGCAGCCGGCCATGGGCGGCTACCAGCTGGGCGTGGCGATGGATATCTTCCGCGGCCGCTACCGCGATAGCCTGGAACACCCGGCGGCGATCCCCGCCGGCAAGGTCGAGCGCTACCGCTTCGCGCTGCCGAATGCGAATCACGTGTTCCTGCCCGGCCACCGCATCGCCGTGCAGGTGCAGTCGAGCTGGTTCCCGCTGTACGACCGCAATCCGCAAACCTTCGTGCCGAACATTTTCCTGGCGCAGCCGCAGGATTATCAAAAGGCGACCCAGCGCGTGTACCACGCGGCGGGAAGCAGCAGCGCGGTCGAGTTGCCGATCATTTCGGCGCAGGAAGCGGCGCAGGTGGCGCGCTAGGCTGCTGCTTTCAGGCGACGCGCATCAGCACCGCGCCCGCTGCGATCAGGGCGATGGCCAGCCAGCGGCGCGGACTGATTTTTTCGCGCAGCACCACCAGCGCGATCATGCTGGCGAACATGATCGACGTTTCGCGCAGCGCGGCGACGGCGGCCACCGGCGCGCGCGTCATGGCCCACAAGGCCAGGCCGTAGGACGCCAGCGTGCCGCAGCCGCCCACCAGCGCCACGCGCCATTGGGTAGCCGCGTAGCGCGCCAGGTCGCGGCGCCGGCGCGCCAGGGTCCACAGCAGCAGGCCGGCGCCATTGAGCACGAAGATCCACATGGTGTAGGCGGCCGGTGCGCCGGACAGGCGCACGCCGATGCCGTCGATCAGCGTGTAGCCGGCGATCACGCAGGCGTTCAGCAAGGCAAGGACGGTGGCGCGGCCGGTGTGCTGGCCGTTGGCGCGCGACGCCAGGTAGAGGCTCAGCACGCCGGCACAGATGCAGGCGATGGCGGCCATTTGCATCGCCGACAGTTTTTCTCCCAGCAGCGGCCAGCTGGCCAGCGCCACCATCAGCGGCGCGCTGCCGCGCATCAATGGATAGGCGTGGCTCATGTCGCCGGCCCGATAGGCGGCCGCCAGCAGACTGTAATAAGCGAGCTGGGCTACGACCGAGGCCGCCAGCCAGGGCCAGCTGGCTGGCGCCGGCCGCTCCAGGAAGGGCAGGGCGAGCAGCGAAATGCCGGCGGCGCCGCCTGACACCAGCACGGTGGTCAGGAACACGTCCCTGCCTGCCTTGACGATGGCGTTCCAGCTGGCATGCAGCAGGGCCGCAAACAGCACCACGGCGACGACCAGGCCGGACACGAACTATTCTCAGCGCGGACGGATGCTGGCCGACAGCAGTTCCGGCCGGTGGCTGCGCTGGAAGCTTTCCATGATGGCGCCCGAGCGGGCGGCTTTTTCCAGCAGTTCGCGCAGCACGGCCTGGTCGTTCGCATTGAGCGACTTGCGCGAAATATATGCGCCGCTCAGGCCCCAAGGCAACTCCGGCAGCGCTTCCAGGCGCAGGCGGTCGGCCAGGCCGGACACGCGCGCGTCGTTTTGCGCCATGCCCGCCAGGATGGTGGGGTTCATGATGGTGGCATCGATAAAGCCGCTTTGCATCAGGCGCGCCACCGACAGGGCATCGACTTCATAGAACAGGCGGCCCTGGCTGCCCAGTTCTTTCGCCAGCGCCTGGTAGGACGGGCCGTAGTCGTAGCCGCGCACCAGCGCCACGCGCACTTCGCGCCGCTCGATCAGTTCCTGCATGGTCGTGATCGGCTCGCGCGCGCCCTGCAGGGTAATGAGCAGCGGCCGGTTGCCCAGCAGCGGAATGAACAGGCCGTGCTGGTCGCGGCGCGGCGTGCCGCTGGCCGGAATCAGCAGGTCGGCCTTGCCGGTTTCAAACAGCGCTTCCAGGCGCGCGCGGGGCACCACGCTGAAAATAAAATTGCAGCCCATCTTCGCGCCCAGGTTGCGCAGCAGGTCGGGGTAGATGCCGCTGACGGTGGTGCCGGCGCCCACCACGCTGGCGCCGATCTGCGACACGGGCACATGGATATCGCGCGAGCAATCTGCCCGCGCCAGCAATGGCAAAGCCAGCAGCGCCATCGCGGCCGCGGTACGGCGCCAGGCGCTGCAATAAAAGTCAGTCATCCCCATCCCTTGCTACCCTCGGTGCCGCGCATCGGTAAGGCGCGGCAGATTTTTGCGGTGTGTACTCCGGTCGATGATTCATTCTCGCTCATTTATTGCTGAGTGGCAATGTTATGCCGCTGCCCATGCGGTTTATTTCACGGCTGGCGCCGCATTGCGCGCCATGTCCCTGGCCTTGAAGTAGCGCCAGGCCACGATCATGCCCAGCGTCTGCATGATGGCGCAGACAAAAAACGTGCTGCCGATACGCCAGTCATTGGCCGGCAAATGGCTCACTTCGCCCAGAATCACGCTGCCCAGCAGCGGCATGATAATGATGCCAAGGCTGCTGATCGATTGCAAGGAACCCATCAGCTCGCCCTGTTCGCCGGCCGCCGACGCCTTGGAGATAATCCCCTGCAGCGCGGGGCCGGCGGCAAACGCCAGCAGATTGCATAAAATCAGCGCATACATCATCCAGCCCTGCGTCGCCAGGCCGTACAGCAGATAGGTAATCGCGCCCGAGGCCATGCCCAGCAGCGACAGCCGTACTTCGCCGAGGCGCTTGATCAGGATGCCCAACAGGCCCGCCTGCACCACGGCCGCGCACAGGCCCACGCAGAACAGCGCGATGCCGTTCTGGCGCGGCGTCCAGTCGAAGCGGAAGTGCGTGTACAGCACCCAGGTGGTATTGAGCATCATCTGCGCAAACGTCATCAGGCCAAACGCCAGCACCAGGCCGCGGATCTCGACGCGGCGCACCAGCTTGAGCAGGGCCGCGAACGGATTGATGCGCGCCAGCGTGAACGGCGCGCGCGGGCCCGGCGCCAGCGATTCCGGCACCATGAAGTAACCGTAGATGAAGTTGGCGGCCGACAGGGCGCCCGCTACAAAGAAGGGCAGGTGCAGATTGATATCGCCCAGCAGGCCGCCCAGCATCGGGCCGCAGATAAAGCCAAGGCCAAAGGCGGCACCGATCTTGCCGAAGCTCTTGGCGCGGTTGTCCGGCGTGGAAATATCGGACGCATAGGCGGACGCGACCGACATGCTGGCCGAAGACACGCCACCGATGATGCGGCCGATAAACAGGCAGGCCAGGTTGGGCGCCCAGCCGGTGGCAAGGAAGTTGACGCCCATGCCGGCCATCGAATACAGCAGCACGGGGCGGCGCCCGACGCGGTCGCTGATGGCGCCCAGCATCGGCATGAAAATAAATTGCAGCAAGCCGAATACGGCCGCCATGATGCCGTACCACATCGCCTGCTGGTCCTTGCCGTTGACAAAGTCGCCGATCAGGATGGGCAGCACCGGCACCACCAGCCCGATGCCCAGCATGTCGATAAAGACGCAGACCAAGATGAAATTGAGGTTGCCGGCACGCGCGGGAGTGGCGGTGGAGGACGGCGATGATGGTTCAGGCGTAGCGTGGTCGGTCATGCAAGCTTTCAGCGCGCCCCGCGCAGCCATGCGGCCGGCGGAGCTGGAATGGTTGGCGTTGCGCCGGCGCCAGGGCGCGGCAGCGCGATGGCTGGGCCTTGTATTATAGACAGCGCGCGTCGTGCTGGCTATGGCCCGGCCCTGTCATACCGCCGAGCCCCATTCTTCGGCAAAGGTGGCGCGGAAATCGAGCAGGATCTGCAGGCGCTGCTGGGCCAGTGCGCGTCCGGCCGGCGTCTGCATCTTGCCGGGCAACTTGTCGAGCTTGGTGACGATATGGTCGAGCGAATACGCCTTGTCGTCGAGCGGCCGGTGCAGCGCCAGCGGATCGCTGCCGTGGGCCAGCGCGCTGTCCATGCGCGCTGCCGTATAAAACATGCGCGCCAGGCCCACGGCGCCCAGCGCATCGATGCGGTCGGCATCCTGCACGATCTGCGCCTCGATGGTGACGGGCGTCAGGTCGGCGGAAAAACTGTGCGTTTCGATCGCGTGGCCGACTGCCGTCAGCTTTTCTTCGGGAAAACCCAGTTCCGCCAGCTGGCGGCAGGCCAGTGCGGCCGCCTGGCGCGAAGCCAGGTGGCGCTCCGGGTGGTTTTTCGGCAGGTTGACCAGGTCGTGCAGATAGCAGGCGGCCATCACCACCAGCGCGTCGGCGGTCGGATACTGCTCCAGCAAAATGGCCGCATTGCGCCAGACGCGGTGCAGGTGGTTGATGTCGTGGGCGCTGTCGTCGCCGAGGCCGGCGGACGCCAGCGCAAGCAGGCGTGGCTGCCATTGGGTAAGCAAAGCTTGCATGTTTGGACTATGGTGAAAAGCAGCAGTGTGGCATAAAACGCGTATCCCGGTTGCTGCAAGCCCTGCAGTGTTCTTTTTTAGTGCATGTAAAATTTACATGGGGTAACATTGCTGCATTGCAATTCCAATGCATTATTTAATAATTTTCACGCAAACGCGGCAGGCCATGCGCCGCTGCGCTTTGTGCTTCTCAAAGGATTACCATGAACACCACCACCAGCGAGTCCGGCGCCAGCGTCGCCAAGGCCGCCGAATACCTGGCCTTTACCCTGGGCCAGGAAGAATATGGCATCGACATCCAGAAAGTCAGCGAAATCCGCAGCTATGAAACGCCGACCCGCATCGCCAATGCGCCCGAATTCGTCAAGGGCGTGGTCAATCTGCGCGGCATCATCGTGCCGATCGTCGACATGCGCATCAAGTTCAACCTGGGCACGCCCAGCTATGACCAGTTCACCGTCGTTATCATCCTCAATATCGGCAACCGCGTGGTCGGCATGGTAGTTGACCGCGTCTCCGACGTGACGACCCTGCTGCCGGAACAGATCAAGCCGGCGCCGGACATGGGCCGCTCGATCAATACCGAATACGTGATCGGCCTGGGCACCATCGACGAGCGCATGCTGATCCTGGTCGATATCGACCAGCTGATGTCGAGCGCCGACATGGGCCTGATTGAAAAGCTGGCCGCGTAACTGCTTTTAACCCAACAGCAAAACCCGGGGTCGGACCCTCAGGATCCGACCCCGGCACTTCGCCGTTGGGCTGCCGGCGCACGGTTTGCTTGCAAACCGTGCGCCTCTTTTCGTCGCAGGCCCCAATTCCCCCCCGACCGCCACTACGCAATGTGCCTGTTGCGCCTCAGGTTTCAGCTTCCAGGACAGTTCCATGAATATATTAAGAAACGTCAGCATCGGTGTACGCCTCGGCATCGGCTTTGCCATCATCCTGCTGTTTTCGATGCTGATCACCGGCATCAGCGTCTGGCGCCTGCACGACGTGGCGTCCGATACGCGCGCCATGATGCAGCAGCCGCTGGCCAAGGAACGCCATATCTCGGACTGGTACAGCCGCATCGACAGCGCCGTGCGCCGCACCATCGCGATCGCCCGCAGCTCCGACACCAGCCTGAGCGCGTATTTCGCCGAGGAATCGAAAGTGTCGTCGGCCAGCTCGGCCGAACTGCAAAAGAAAATCGAGGCGCTGATCGACCAGCCAGAAGAAAAAACCATGTTTGCCGCCTTGCTGGAGCAGCGCAAGGTCTACCTGGGCTCGCGCGACCAGGTCTACAAGCTCAAGGGCGAAGGCCAGGCCGACGCCGCCAACGCAGTGTTCGAGAAGACCTTTGTTCCCGCTGCGGCAAAGTACCAGAAGATGGTGTTCGACCTGCTGGAGCACCAGCGCGCCACCATCGACGCCACCGCACGCGATATCGATGCGGTGGCCACGACCAGCCGCAACCTGCTGCTGGGACTGGCCGCGCTGGCGCTGGTGTTCGGCGTGCTCTGCGCCTGGCTGCTGACGGCCGGCATCGTCCGTCCGCTGCGCATGGCGGTGAGCGTGGCGCGCCGCGTGGCTGACGGCGACCTGACGGCGCAGATCGACGCCAGCGCCACAGATGAAACAGGGCAGTTGCTGCTGGCACTGAAAGACATGAACGGCAGCCTGTTGACCATCGTTGCCGAAGTGCGCGGCGGCACCGACAGCATTGCCACCTCGTCCACCGAAATTGCGGCTGGCAACCAGGACCTGTCGAGCCGTACCGAACAGCAGGCCGGCTCGCTGGAAGAGACGGCCTCGTCGATGGAAGAGCTGACCTCGACTGTCAAGCAGAATGCCGATAATGCCCGCCAGGCCAACCAGCTGGCCGCCTCGGCTTCGCAGGTGGCCGTCAAGGGCGGCGCCGTGGTGGCGCAGGTGGTGGGCACGATGGAGTCGATCAATGCCTCGTCGAACAAGATCGTCGACATCATTGCCGTGATCGACGGCATCGCTTTCCAGACCAATATCCTGGCCCTGAATGCGGCCGTGGAAGCGGCGCGCGCGGGCGAGCAGGGCCGTGGCTTCGCGGTGGTGGCGTCCGAAGTGCGCAGCCTGGCGCAGCGCTCGGCATCGGCGGCGAAAGAAATCAAGACGCTGATCGGCGCCTCGGTCGAGCAGGTCAATGCGGGCAGCAAGCTGGTCGCTGAAGCGGGGTCCACCATGAACGATATCGTGTCCAGCGTGCAGCGCGTGAGCGACATCATCAGCGAAATCACGGCCGCCAGCAGCGAGCAGAGCGCTGGCATCGACGAAATCAACCGGGCGATTGGCCAGATGGATGCGGTAACGCAGCAGAATGCCGCGCTGGTGGAAGAGGCGGCGGCAGCGGCCGAATCGATGCAGAACCAGGCCCACAGCCTGGCGCAGATCGTCAGCGTGTTCAAGCTCGATGGCGTCGAGGCAGGCCGGGCAGGCCGGGCAGGTCGGATTAGCGCTCGCGCGTAATCCGACACCACCACGGTCAGTGCCAACACCGTTGTCGGATTACGCCCTTCGGGCTAATCCGACCTACTGTCTGACTGCAACAACCTCCATTCACTGCTTGATCTCCCCCATCTTTTCTTTTACCGTGCTTCTCAGACGCAATCTGCGTCATCGCCAGGATAATCATATGAATTTATTAAGAAATGTCAGTATCGGTGTGCGGCTGGGCCTGGGTTTTGCGGGCATTTTGTTGTTTTCCATTCTTATTACCGGCATCAGCGTGTGGCGCCTGCACGATGTGGCCGCGGATACGCGCGCAATGATGGAGCAGCCGCTGGCCAAGGAACGCTATATTTCAGACTGGTATGGCAAGATCGACAGCGGCATCCGCCGCACCACCGCGATTGCGCGCAGCAGCGACACCTCGCTCGGCCCGTATTTCGCGGACGAAGCGAAAGCGTCGTCGGCCGCGTCGGGCGAGCTGCAGAAGAAGATCGAAGCCCTGCTGACCAGTGACGAAGAAAAAGAGATCTTTCGCCAGGTCAGCGAGATGCGCAAGGTCTACCTGAGCTCGCGCGACCAGATCAACAAACTCAAGACGGCCGGCCAGCTGGACGAGGCAAAAGCGGTCTTTGAAAACACCTTTGTGCCCGGCTCGGCCAAGTACCAGAAACATGTGCTGGACCTGCTGCTGCACCAGCGCGCCAGCATCGACGCCACCGCGCACGAGATCGACACGATGGCGGTGACCAGCCGCAACCTGCTGCTGGGCCTGGCCGTATTGGCGCTGGCCTTTGGCGGCCTGTGCGCCTGGCTGCTGACGATCAGCATCGTCCATCCGCTGCGCACGGCCGTCAGCGTGGCGCGCCGCGTGGCCGATGGCGACCTGACGGCGCAGATCGACGCCAGCGCCATGGATGAAACGGGACAATTGCTGCTGGCACTGAAAGACATGAACGCCAGCCTGCTGCGCATCGTTGGCGAAGTGCGCAGCGGCACCGACAGCATCGCCACCTCGTCGACCGAAATTGCGGCCGGCAACCAGGATTTGTCGAGCCGCACCGAACAGCAGGCAGGCTCGCTGGAAGAGACGGCCTCGTCGATGGAAGAGCTGACCTCGACTGTCAAGCAGAATGCCGATAATGCCCGCCAGGCCAACCAGCTGGCCGCCTCGGCTTCGCAGGTGGCCGTCAAGGGCGGCGCCGTGGTGGCGCAGGTGGTGGGCACGATGGAGTCGATCAATGCCTCGTCGAACAAGATCGTCGACATCATTGCCGTGATCGACGGCATCGCTTTCCAGACCAATATCCTGGCCCTGAATGCGGCCGTGGAAGCGGCGCGCGCGGGCGAGCAGGGCCGTGGCTTCGCGGTGGTGGCGTCCGAAGTGCGCAGCCTGGCGCAGCGCTCGGCATCGGCGGCGAAAGAAATCAAGACGCTGATCGGCGCCTCGGTCGAGCAGGTCAATGCGGGCAGCAAGCTGGTCGCTGAAGCGGGGTCCACCATGAACGATATCGTGTCCAGCGTGCAGCGCGTGAGCGACATCATTACCGAAATCACGGCCGCCAGCAGCGAGCAGAGCGTAGGCATCGACGAGATCAACCGGGCGATTGGCCAGATGGATGCGGTGACGCAGCAGAATGCCGCGCTGGTGGAAGAGGCGGCTGCGGCGGCAGAATCGATGCAGAACCAGGCGCACCGGTTGGCCGAGGTGGTCAGTGTGTTCAAGCTGCATGGCATTGAGGCAGGTCGGGTAGGTCGGATCAGGCCGCAGGCCGTAATCCGACAACACCTCGGTCAGCGTTAACAATGTTGTCGGATTACGCGCCGAGCGCTAATCCGACCTGCCCACCGCAACGGTAATCGCCATCTGCGACAAGCGATCCGCCTCGCCATTGCGATGGCGCGGCACCCAGCGCAAGCTTACCTGCGGCAATTGCTCCATCAGCGCCAGCACGGCAGCGCGCTCCGCTGCCAGGCCTTTGACCACGGCAGTGCCCAGCACATCATGGATCACCACCTGGCTGTCGCCATGCAGCAGCAGCTGCGCCGGCTTCACCAGCAGCGCTGCCTGCAGCAGGGCCGTCAGCGCCGCATATTCGGCGTCGCTGCTGTCGCCGTCACCGGCCGGCTCGCTGATCTCGATGCGCTCGCCATGCGGTCCCAGCAGCAGGGCGCCGATGCCCAGCCGGCCCGGGTTCGGGTGGGCCGAACCGTCGAACCAGCCGCGCCAGGCCAGCGGCCCGCCATCATCCTGGCGCTTGGCCGCATGCAGCTCGCGCCGCAGCTGCGCCTTGCGCGCCGATGCGCCTGAAACCATTATTTGATGAACAGAATATCGACCAGCGCGGCAATCCAGCACGCGACCAGCACGCCGACTGCAATCTGCATGCCGGGGCCGTCATTGGCGGACAGGGCCGCCACTTTTTCCGTGATCAGCTGCACGTCGAGCGGCAGCGCGCCGCTGTTGACCTGGTCCATGATCTGCCCGGTCCGCTCCATGATGTTATTGATCACCAGCAGCAGGGCCACCAGCGATGGCACGGCAAACAGCGCGCCGCGCGCCTTGCGGCCCAGCACGAAATGTCCGGTGCCCGGAAACACCAGGGCCGACATCAGGATGGCCTGGGGCCGCTTGGAAGTAGGTGTGCCGCTCATGCGCGCTTTCAGGATGGTTGCAAGCGGCACATCATACTATTGCCAGCCGAATTTGCGCAGATAAACGCGTTTCATCAGCGTCGTCAGCACCGTATACGCGACCAGGATGGCCAGCAGCCACGGAAAATAAGCCAGTGGCAAGGCCTGCAGCTTGAAGTAGCTGGCCAGCGGTCCCATCGGCAGGAACACGCCCACCGCCATGATGGCCGTGGTGGCCACCAGCAGCGGCACCGAGGCAATGCTGTCGATGAACGGCAGCTTGGGCGTGCGGATCAGGTGCACGATCAGGGTCTGCGTCAGCAGGCCCACGACAAACCAGCCCGACTGGAACAGCGTCTGGTGCGCCGGCGTATTCGCGCCGAACACATGCCACATCAACACAAACGTGCTGATGTCGAAGATCGAGCTCAGGGGGCCGAAAAATACCATGAAGCGGCCGATATCGCGCGGGTTCCAGCTCAACGGCTGCTGGATCAGTTCGGCATCCACGTTATCGAACGGAATCGCGATCTGCGACACGTCGTACAGCAGGTTCTGCACCAGCAGATGCAGCGGCAGCATCGGCAAAAACGGCAAAAAGGCGCTGGCCACCAGCACGGAAAATACATTGCCGAAGTTCGAGCTGGCCGTCATGCGGATATATTTGAGCATATTGCTGAAGGTGCGGCGGCCCTCCAGTACGCCTTCTTCCAGCACCATCAGGCTTTTTTCCAGCAGGATAATGTCGGCCGCTTCCTTGGCGATATCGACGGCCGAGTCGACCGAAATGCCGATATCGGCCGCGCGCAGCGCCGGCGCGTCGTTGATGCCGTCGCCCATGAAGCCGACGATATGGCCATTGCCGCGCAGCGCGCGTACCAGGCGCTCCTTGTGCAGCGGGCTCAGCTTGGCAAACACGGTATGGCTTTCGGCTGCCTGCGCCACCTGCGCATCGTCCATCTCGTCCAGTTCCGGTCCCTGCAAGATGCCGTGCACCGCCAGGCCCACTTCGCGGCAGATCTTGGCCGTCACCAGGTGGTTGTCGCCGGTCAGCACTTTCACCGTCACGCCATGTTCCTTCAGTGCGCGCAGCGCCGGCGCCGTGGATTCTTTCGGCGGATCGAGGAACGCCACATAGCCGATCAGCGTGAGCGCTGTTTCGTCGGCCACGCCATATACGGTCTTGTGCGGCGGCACTTCCTTGACGCCCACGGCCACCACGCGCAGGCCTTCCGCGTTCAGGCCGTGAGTGGTGGCCAGCACCTTGTCGAGAAGAAGAGTGTCGAGCGGCACATCGACGCCGTCCAGGCGCAGATGACTGCAGGCGGCCAGCATTTCCTCGACCGCACCCTTGCAGATCAGCTCGTGGTGGTCGTTGCGTTCGGACACCACCACCGACATGCGGCGGCGCACGAAGTCGAACGGGATTTCATCGACTTTCACGTAGTCGCGTTCCAGCTGCATTTCCGTCTGCAGCTGCACATGGTCGAGCACGGCGCGGTCCAGCAGGTTTTTCAGGCCGGTCTGGTAGTGGCTGTTCAGGTAGGCAAAGCGCAGCACCTCGTCCGATGGCTGGCCGAACACGTCGGTATGGCGCTCGAGCACGATCTTGTCCTGCGTCAGGGTACCCGTCTTGTCGGTGCACAGCACGTCCATCGCGCCGAAGTTCTGGATCGCATCGAGCCGTTTGACCACCACTTTCTTTTTCGCCAGTTTCACGGCGCCCTTGGCCAGGGTGCTGGTGACGATCATCGGCAGCATTTCCGGCGTCAGCCCGACTGCCACTGACAAGGCGAACAGGAACGCTTCCATCCAGTCGCCCTTGGTCCAGCCATTGATCAGGAACACCAGCGGCGCCATCACCAGCGCAAAGCGGATCAAGAGCCAGCTGACGCTGTTGACGCCGGCTTCAAATGCGGTCGGGGTGCGCTCGGTGGCGGTGACGCGCGTGGCGATCGCGCCGAAATAGGTGCGGTTGCCGGTGGCCAGCACCAGCGCCGTGGCCGCACCGGAAATCACATTGGTGCCCATGAACAGCAGATTGGCCAGGTCCATCGGATTTTTATTCTGGCCATCGGCCAGCTCGGCCATTTTTTCGACCGGCAAGGATTCGCCCGTCATCGCCGACTGGCTGACAAACAGGTCCTTGGCGACAAGCAGGCGGCAGTCGGCGGGGATCATGTCGCCAGCCGACAGCACGATCAGGTCGCCTTCGGCCAGCTGCCGGATCGGCAGCTCCACTTGCGCGCCATCGCGCAGCACGGTGGCGGTATTGCCGACCATGGCTTTGAGGCGTTCGGCGGCGCGGTTCGAGCGGCCTTCCTGCACGAAGCGCAACAGCGTCGACAGGATTACCATGCTGCCGATGACGATGGTGGCCTTGGCGTCCTCGGTCAGGTAAGACACCACCGCCAGCACCGTCAGCAGCAGGTTGAACGGATTCTTGTAGCACAGCCACAGGTGCTGGTACCAGGTCAGCGGCTTTTCGTGCTCGACCTCGTTGGGGCCGGTGCGCTCCAGGATGGCGTGCGCCTCGTCCTGGCGCAATCCCGTGTCGCGCGTGCCGAGACGGCTGAAGGCGGCAGCCAGGTCTTCGCTGGCGGCGGCCAGCAGCTGGCGCGCCAGGTGGTCGGGCACAGCTACGGTCCGGGCGGTGCTGTTTGCCAGTGGCATGGCGCGGCGGCGGAAATGGCTGGCCGTATGGCGCTTGCGCAGGAACGATTCGAACAGGCGGGTGAAGAGGGTCATGGCTCTTCCTTTCAGGCTAGGGTGAATACGATGTGTGGGTATCTACTGCAGCAGTGCGCCGTTCCAGGCCAGGCCCAGCGACCAGATGGCGCCTGGCTGGCCAGCCTTGCGGCCCCAGCTGCCGTCGATCTGCAGGTGGCCCGGCACGATGGCGCGGCGCACGCCCACGGAGGTGGTGGGGCTGTCTCCACGCTGGCCGAAGCGCTCCAGGCTGATGCCGGTGCGTTCCCCGAGCTGCCGCTCCAGCGCCAGGCCCCAGCTCGCGGCCGTGCGTGCGCCTTGTGCGCGAACGGCGCCCAGGTTGGCGTGCAATAAAATGTCTTGCCCTTGCCAGGCCAGGCTGACGGGCAGGTTGATGCTGGTGGCCGCCTGCGCGCCCGCCTGGCGCGCCAGCACCAGTCCGGCGCCCCAGCCGTTGTCGCTCAAAGGGCGCAGCGCCGTCTTGCCTTGCAGTACCGTGGCTCCGCGGCGGCCCTGTTCCACTGGCAGGGAGGCGGCGCCGAGCGCCAGTTCCCAGTTGCCCGTGAGATTGCAGGCTGGCATGGCCCAAGTGGCGGACTTGCCGCCGCTGGTCTCGATCCAGCTTTCCAGCTGGCAGCTGCCGAAGTCGGCAATGCCGGCGTCGTCCACCGTCAGGGGGCGGCCGGCCGGTGCGTCGGGCGCGGCCAGCAGCAGGCCCAGCGCGAGTGCAGGCAGTTGCGACTTGCCTTGCAAGCTGCGTTGTAAAGTTTGATACCAGATCATCACCGACTCCTGTGGGTGCAGGGAGATCAGGCGAGACTTGTTGCCGGGAGGGCGGCAGCAAGCCGCACCCACGGTCGGGCTCAATGGCCGTCCGTCAGGACAATCAATGGTCAGGGAGGAAGTGCGCAGCAGGAAAACCTGTTGCGGACCGCACCTTGCTCGGCAAGGCGCGGCGGAGAAGTCGCGTGCTTGCCGGGATTAATTGTCGATACAAGATCGACTACTGTCACTGGAACAAGTACCCACGTGGGACTCCGTAAAATGAATAATGGACGCATGATAGAAGTGCATGACGGCAAGGTCAAGCGAAGATGGGCTACATTACCGAAGCGTAATGTGGGACGGACTGTGGGCCCTGGTGACGGCTGGGGTTGCCCGAGGTTGCGGTTGTTATAATTGCAGGAATTATCATGCCAGGCGCGAATGCAGGCTAGGCCGGCCCAGGAAATACAGGAGTGAAATGGCACGACTCAAGGAGATCAGGGTAATCGAAACACCGCTCGGCAAAGCCTGGCAGCCAGGCTGTGCTTTTCATCAACGGGCGCATCATGTGCGCCAGCTGCTGATGCATTTCTTGCCGGCCGGTGTAGTCCTTGATGGCTCATCGCTGCTGTCCGTCATGTTTGGTGAAAAACCGGCCGATGAGACCCAGTGCAGCCAGGTACTGGACTGCACCCGCTACTACGTGGAAGACTTCGATATCGGCGCCTGGATGGCAAGTTCCGCGGCCGAACAGCAAGAGCGCATGCTGGAGGAACTGACCACGGTGCTGCTGCGGCTGGCCACTGACGCACGTGCCGATACCGAGATCATCAAGCAGGCGGCACGCAGTGTGCGCGACTGCGGCTTCGCACTCGATATACCGGTACGCAAATTATGGCGCTCGTCGCCGGACAAGCAATGGCGCGTCGAAGTCTACCGGTGCCTGGGGCCGGCCATCGGCGAGGCGTGGCAAACGCGTGTCGTCGACAAGGCCGGAACAACACTGGCTGTCGACGCCATCACCAGCACTCCGGGCTACCTCGACCGTACTTCCCACTTCAGCAAGTCGCGCTGGGACAGCACCCTGTTCCAGATCGTGCACGCTACGATGAAGTCGGTCGTCTACACACTTGATACGGCGCGACTCGATATGCCGGGCGGCGATACGGCAAGGTGCGCGACGTGATGCGTCGCAGCGTAAATTATTTGGCGGCGCCCGGTATTTTGCCGGGCTGGCGCAGCGCTATCCTGCAGCCGGCTCCAAAATAGCCTGAAGCCGGACATGGAAGGCGGCCTGTCGTTTGGCTGCAGGATCAATGGCGGCGCCGGCACCAGGCTGTCCAGGTTTATCTCAGTGGAACCGGCAAGCGCCGGGTCAGCGGACGCAGGCTTTCACGATCCGGCCACAGACCGGGAAAGACCTCGAACTTCAGATCGTCGCGATTGACGCCGGTATCGAAATAGCGGCACAGCCTGTCGCTCAGGTCCGCATCGCCCCACATATTGGTCAGCTCATGCCGTTCGATCAGGTCGCGGCTTGCGGGCAGCGTCAGTTCTTCTTCCAGCGCAGGTATCACGCTGTAGTCGAGGGCGCAGCCAGCCCCCAGATCGACCAGGTCGGCGCCACGAAACGGGAAGCCTCCCTCAAAATTGACAACAGGCCTCAACCAATAGCGCTCGTGCTCGCCGACAATCAGCGGACTGCCGGACTGGAATTGTTCGACCGCAAGCTGTCGCAGCACGATTTTCCCGACAAAGCCGCTGAAAAGCACCGGTGTGGTATCGGTCACCAGGCCGTTCCAGTCGCCGGTGGCGTTGCTGGCAGCGTAAAAGCGCATGACCGAGTTCCTGACCATCTGTGCTACTGCATAGAGATCCTCACGCAGCTTGAGGCTGACCAGGTCGCCTTGCTTCCATGCGATACGCTTTGCCATGTGATGCTCCTTGTTTGCCATCCTGACTCATGGCGCTTTTTTCGGCGGCTTTTCCGGGTTGAATTCCATCGACCAGATCACCGAGTTGATTTTCCAGCCTTGCGTGGTGCGCACCAGCTGCCACGCTTCCTGGCCCCAGTTGGAGCGGTAGTCGCCGCGGTTGAAGCTGTAATCGAAATACACCTGCGCAATATCGCCGTCGCTATCGATGCGCACATTGTCGAATTTTTCTTCCACCGCTACCTTGTCGCTGACGATGGAATCGATGAATTTGACAGGGCTGGCGCCTGGCGTAATCTTGTTCACCTTGCCGCCTTCGTCCTCGATCATGGTCATGCTCTTGTCCTTGACCACGCCGATCCACGGGATGGTTTCACTAAACAGCAGCTTCATGAAACTGGCCTTGTCCTTGTTGATCAGGGACAGGCGGAAGGTTTCCACCACTTGCTCCAGTTGCGCACGGTCGGTCTGCGACGGTGCTGCCTGGACAGTAAAAGTGCTGAAAAGCAGAAGGGCAGGCAGGCTGTATTTCATGAAAACTTTCAGATAGTTAAGGACAGTGAGTCGGACAAAATCTGCCATAGCGCCGCATGGCGCTGCTGCAGCGCGGCTCCGCCAGCATAGATCAGCTCGACGTGCAGGCTGTCGACGATGCCCAGATAGGCCTGCGCATATAGTTCGATGCGCTCCGGGGGCAGGGCGGGCGCGAGGCGTTCCAGGCTGGCCACATAGTGCTGCAGCAGCTGCACCAGCAGCGCTTCGAAGCCGGCGCCGACCTGCACGCGCAGCGTGGCTGGCGGCAGGTAAGCCGTGCGCAGCAGAAAGCGCAGGTGGGCCGACCCGGCATAGCGTTCGGCCATGCGGTCGCAGTACAGCGAGCCGGCCTGCTGGCCGCCGCGGGCGAACTGGTTTGCTTCATCGGCAAAGCAGCGGTCCATGAACGCCTGTTCTTGCGCCAGCGCGTCGTCGAACACGTCCAGGAACAGCGCATCCTTGCCGCTGAAGTGGGAATACAGCGAGGCCTTGCGCATGCCGGCCAGCTCGGCGATATCGGACAGCGAGGAGGCGTCGTAGCCATGTTCGGAAAAATGCACGACGGCGACGGCGCAGATGTTATCGGCCGAGGCCGAGCGTTTCTTCATGAAATAGGCAGATCAGGATTGGTGTAGGGGCGTGCGGTTGGCCGGGCAGCGGCTTGCCATGATACCAGTCGGCCCACTGCAGTCAATTTTATTGTACACTTACTGCCTACCGGTAGGTAGCTATAATTTTAATCAATCTACATCAAGGAGAACGGACATGATGCAATTCGGAATTTTGCTCAGCGGTATTGCGGTGGCCCTGCTGTTTGCAGCCTGGAGCACCAGCCGCGCGCGCGGCGAGCGGCGCGACGTGGTGCTGCTCGGTGTCGCGGCCGGTGCGCTCGCCGTGCCCGGCGCGGCGATGCTGGCGCTGTAAGCACGCCGGCAGGCTGCCACGCCTGCCATGCCTGTCCACCATGCCCGCTGCAGCGGGCGTTTGCCGTGGACGCTGTCGATGCCATCCGGCGTGGAGGGACCAAAAAGATCACACCTGCCGCCGACTCTGCCATGTTTGCGCACACGGCCGGGAGCGGGCCTGCTACCATTCGTGCGGCGCCGCTGCGCTGAGCAATTCGCTGCCGTCGTACTGACCAATTTGCTGGCCAATGCGGCGCGCACAGCCTGCTCACTACCTACAATGGATGATCGAACATGGCATTAAAAGACTCCGTGCTGTCACGGCCCGCGATGAGTTCCGCAGTCACCATCACCTGTGCGCTGGGACTGCTGTATTTTGGCCGTCCGGTGCTCGAGCCGCTGGTGCTGGCATTGATACTGAGCCTGGTCATCTCGCCGCTGATCCGGGTCTTCAACCGCTGGGGACTGGGTTTTCTGACCTCGACCGTGGTGTCGCTGCTGCTGGTCGGCGCCTCGGTGGCGGCGGTGGGCGCCGTGCTGGCGCTGCAGCTGGTGTCTGTCACGAAAGAATTGCCGCATTACCGTTCGGCCATCCACACCAAGATCGAGCGGATACAGGAATTGACCGAACGGCCTTTCGTGCGCCTGGCCGCCGAGCTGAACGCCGTCTCGCCGCTGGCCAAGGGCACGGCCCATGCGCCGGCGGCCGGCTTGCCGCGCAATGCCATGCAGCCGATACCGGTCGAAATCCGCACGCCGGTGCCGGCCGCGCGCGACACGGTGGCGCGCTTTGTGTCCGTCATCTCCGGGCCGGTCGGCGAAGCGGGGCTGGTGTTCGTGCTGCTGGTGTTTATCCTGCTGGAGCACGAGTCGCTGCGCGAACGCGCCGTGCGCCTGGCGGGGCAGGGCGATGTCAGCCGCACCATGCGCACCCTGGTGCATGCGGCCGAAGGCGTGTCGCGGTTTTTCTTTTCGCAGCTGGTCGTCAACATCATCTTTGCGCTGACCGTGTCGCTGGGACTATGGCTGCTGCAGGTGCCGCACGCGCTGCTGTGGGGTTCGCTCAGCGGCCTGCTGCGCTTCGTGCCCTATGTGGGCGCGCTGGTGGCCGGCGCCGCCATCACCCTGTTTGTCGCGGCGATCGATCCGGGCTGGACGCTGGCGCTGTCCTGCATGGCCATGTTTGCCGTGCTCGAAGTCATCGTCGCCAATATCGTCGAACCGAAGGTGTATGGCCACAGCTCCGGCCTGTCTCCGCTGGCCGTGATCGTCTCGGCGCTGTTCTGGGGCACCATGTGGGGGCCAGCCGGCCTGCTGATCTCCACCCCGCTGACCCTGTGCCTGGTGGTGGCGGGGCGCCATATCCGCGCGCTCGAAGCGATCACCATCCTGTTTGCCGATACCCCCAGCGTCAATGACGCCGAGCGTTTCTATCACCGCGTGCTGGCCGGCAGTTCCACCGCCATCATCGAGCATGCGCATGCCTACCTGCGCCGCAACAGCTTTGCGCGCTACTGCGATCATGTGCTGCTGCCGGGCCTGGACATGGCAATGAACGACCGCGCGCTGGGCCTGATCGACCAGTCGCAGCAGGACCGCATTCGCAGCACGGTCATCATGCTGGCCGATACGCTGGCGCAGGATGCCAACGGCAGCCGCTACGGCTCATGGCGCCGGCGCAAGGTGTCGCTGGCGGAAGCCAATATCGGCGCGCACCTGCGCCATGCGCGGGAAGAGCGGCTGGGCACGTTCCAGGGATCGCTGGACGTGCCGCTGCATTCGGTGATCCTGTGCGCGGGGTTTGCCAACGAGCGCGACGCGTTCCGTACCGAACTGCTGGTGCTGGCGCTGCGCGAAGTGTGCAGCGACGTGCGCAGCATCGTGCTGGGCGAGCCGCAGCCCGAGCCGGTCACCGAAAAGGGCGGCCTGGTCGGCACCGCATTCATCATGTATCCCGAGGAAGCGGCGCTCGACGAATGGCGCACGCTGGCCGGCGAACTGCGCGAGTATCTTCCCGACGCCACGCTGGTCACCATCCGCTATCGGAATAACCTGTCGCCGGCGCACCAGGCGGCGGTCGAGCAGTCGGTCGATATCGTGCTGCGCTCGTTCGAGGAAGGCCTGGCCTTCGTCACGCCGGAAAAGCCCGCTGCGGCGAAGGCAAGCAAGCGCTAAGCCAGCGCCGCCACCAAAAAGTCGACAAACGTGCGCACCTTGGCCGACAAATGTTTGCGGCTCGGGTAGACGGCGTACACGCCCAGCTCCGCCGACCGCCAGGCCGGCAGCAGGTGTACCAGCCTGCCGGCGGCCAGGTCGGCGCCGACGATGAAGTGCGGCTGGAACACGATGCCGGCGCCGGACAGGGCGGCCAGGCGGATGATGTCGCCATTGTCGGCGCGGATTGGGCCGGCCACCGGCACCGTGATGGTGTCGCCCGTGCCGCCGACCTGCTGCAGGCGCCAGTCGCTGCCGGTAGCGCTCAGGGTATAGGCCAGGCAGGCGTGCCGCGAGAGATCGGCCGGAATCGACGGCGCGCCCCAGCGCGCCAGGTAGGCGGGCGCGGCGCACACCACGCTGTGCACGCCGGCGAGTTTGCGCGCAATCAAATCCTGCTGCGGCTGGGCGCCGATACGGATCGCCAGGTCGAAGCCGTCTTCGACCAAGTCCACCTTGCGGTCCGACAGCGCGATATCGAGTTGTACCTGCGGATAGGCCTGGCTGTAGCCGCCGATGATGCCGGCCAGCCGGTGCTGGCCGTACGACAGCGGAATCGAGATGCGCAGCACGCCTTGCGGCATGCGCGTCATGTCGCCGGCCACATGTTCGGCCTCGTCGACGTCGCCGAGGATCTGCACGCTGCGTTCGTAAAACGCGCGTCCCGTTTCGGTCACGCTCAGGCGCCGCGTGGTGCGGTGCATCAGCCGCGTGCCCAGGTGCTCTTCCAGCTTCTGGATCTGCTTCGACACCATCGCGCGCGACACGCCCAGCTTGTCTGCGGCGACGGCAAAGCTGCCGCCGTCTACCACGGCGGCATAGGTTTTCATTGCGGCGAGCAGGTCAATGGCCATGATTGTCAATCAAATGGAAATAGTCTAATGCCTGGGCGCCTGTTTATCAACCCGATAAACAGCGCTATGATGCCGTCTTCCATCTCATGCGCTTATCGGACACCAGCATGACTGACACACTGAACGGCACGCTCGTCGAGCCGGCCACCGGCCTGGGCTCCCGCCTGCGGGATGCCGCCATGCAGGCATATGCCAGCCACGGCGTGCAGGAGCAGATCCTGGGCATCCACTTTGCCCGCCACGCGAAACAGGTACTCGATGGCCTGGGCGTGCCGCTCGGCTATCAGGAACATGAAGGCGGCCATCGCCTGCCGGGCGCCATGGCTGGCGATTTTCTGCAATGGTTGAGTTTGCAACTCGACCAGCACGCGATTCCACGATGATTTTTTTACCAATCCACTGACACGAAAGCCTGCCATGCAAACCACTACGACGAATGTGCGCCATACCGACGACCTGGGCAAACTGGTGCTGCGCCTGATCCTGGCCGCCACGCTGCTGTTTCACGGCATTTCCAAAATGAGCAACGGCATCGGCTTTGTCGCCGACATGCTGGCCAAGGCCGGCTTGCCGGCGGTGTTCGGCTACGGGGTGTATGTGGGCGAAGTCATCGCGCCGCTGTTCATCCTGTTCGGCCTGTTTACCCGTCCGGCCGCGCTGGTGGTGGCGATCAACATGGTGGTCGCCATCCTGCTGGTCCATACCAGCCAGTTCTTCACGCTCAACGACACCGGTGGCTGGGCGCTGGAACTGCAAGGCATGTATTTCTTTACCGCTATCGGCATCGCCTTGCTGGGCGCGGGGCGCTACAGCGTCGGTGGTGTCAATGGGCGGTTTAACTAGAGGGATGGCTGCGGTGGCGATGCCGGATGACGCTACGTCTGGGCGGCTGTTAATCCGGCATGCGGCCGATGGTCGTATCGCAGGTCGGATTAGCGGCAACGCCGCGTAATCCGACACATTGTTGGCCCGGCGTGGGGCTTAAAAAAAGAGGTGGCAGATGACAGGCAACTATCCGGAAGAGGCGAGCGCCGAAGTGGCGGAGATCTACTTCCGTGGCGCGAAGGGCCTGGCGCAGCGGCCGGTGGAGGATATCTTCGAGCTGCTCGGCAAACCGCGCGACTACGATGACTGGGATCTGGGCCGGCTGGTGTACAACTGGCACAGCGCCGAACGCTGCGTGCGCATCTACACCAGCCATGACCGGGTCGATGCGGTGCACCTGATGGAACCGGTCAATACGCCGCGCTTTGGCGCGGCGCTCGAGGTCATCTGGACCAGACCCGACGGGCAATAAAAAAGGCAGGCCGCATGGCCTGCCCCTGTGTGGATGGAGGCGCCCGTCAGGACGGGCGCTTTCCGTTTACGCCACGCCTTACTCTTCTTCGTACGAGCTGATCGGCGCGCAGCCGCAGAACAGGTTGCGGTCGCCGTAGACGTTGTCGGCGCGGCCCACTGGCGGCCAGTACTTGCGCTCGCGCAGCGATGCCACCGGATACGCAGCCACGCTGCGGCTGTACTTGCGGTTCCAGTCGTCCGACATCAGGACCTGCGCCGTGTGCGGTGCATTTTTCAAAGGATTGTCATCATGGTCGAATTCACCGCTGGCGACCTTGGCGATCTCTTCGCGGATGGCGATCATGGCGTCGATGAAGCGGTCGATTTCGGCTTTCGATTCGCTTTCGGTCGGCTCGATCATCAGGGTGCCCGGCACCGGGAAGCTCATGGTCGGCGCATGGAAGCCGAAGTCCATCAGCCGCTTGGCCACGTCTTCATTGCTGATGCCGGTGGCGTCGGTGATCGGACGCAGGTCGAGGATGCACTCGTGGGCGACCAGGCCGTCGTGGCCAGAGTACAGCACCGGGTAGTGCGGCGACAGGCGGCGCGCGATGTAGTTGGCCGCCAGGATCGCCGTCTCGGTGGCGGCCGTCAGGCCTTCGGCGCCCATCATCGCGATATACATCCACGAGATCGGCAGGATGCTGGCCGAGCCGAATGGCGCGGCGCTGACGGCGCCGATGCCGGCCGCGTCACGCTCGTAGCCACTGGAACGCTGGTTCGGCAGGAATTTTGCCAGGTGGGCGCCGACACCGATCGGGCCCACGCCCGGTCCGCCACCGCCGTGCGGGATGCAGAAGGTTTTATGCAGGTTCAGGTGCGAGACGTCGCCGCCAAACGAGCCCGGTGCGGCCACGCCGACCAGCGCGTTCATGTTGGCGCCGTCGATATACACCTGGCCGCCGTGCGAGTGGATGATCTCGCACAGTTCCTGGATGCCTTCTTCGAACACGCCGTGGGTGGACGGGTAGGTGACCATCACGCAGGCCAGGTTGGCGCTGTGTTTTTCGGCCTTGGCCTTCAGGTCCGCCAGGTCGACGTTGCCATTCGCGTCGCAGCTGGTGACGACCACCTGCATGCCGACCATATTGGCCGAGGCCGGGTTGGTGCCGTGCGCCGACGACGGGATCAGGCAGATATTGCGGTGGCCTTCGCCGCGCGATTCATGATACGCCTTGATCACCAGCAGACCCGCGTATTCGCCCTGCGAGCCGGCGTTCGGCTGCAGCGACACGGCCGCGTAGCCGGTCAGCGCGCACAGCATCTCCTCGAGCTGCGCAATCATTTCGCGGTAGCCCACGGTTTGCGCATCGGGCGCGAACGGGTGGATGTTGGAAAATTCCGGCCAGGTGACCGGAATCATTTCGGAGGTGGCGTTCAGCTTCATGGTGCACGAACCGAGCGGGATCATGGTGCGGTCCAGCGCCAGGTCCTTGTCGGCCAGGCTGCGCAGGTAGCGCAGCATTTCGTGTTCCGAGTGATAGCTGTTGAAGACCGGGTGGGTCAGGTAGGCGCTTTCACGCGCCAGGTTGGCCGGCAGCGCGCTTTCCACCGCCGCTTCGACCGCGTCCAGCTCCGGTGCCGCAGGGGCATTGGACACGCCGTGCGCGAACACGGTCCACAGCAGCGCGATATCGTCGCGGGTGGTGGTTTCATCGAGCGACACGCCCACGTGATTGGCGTCGATCTTGCGCAGGTTGACGCCGTTGGCGATCGCGGTGGCGTGCAGCTGTTCTGCATTGTCAACGCGAATCGTCAGGGTGTCGAAATAGGTGTCGTTGACGACCTTGTGGCCCAGCGTGGCCAGGTTGGCGGCCAGCACGCCCGTGAAGCGGTGCACGCGTTTGGCGATCTGCAGCAGGCCGACCGGGCCGTGGTAGACGGCGTACATCGAGGCCATCACCGCCAGCAGCACTTGCGCGGTACAGATGTTCGAGGTGGCTTTTTCGCGGCGGATATGCTGTTCGCGCGTTTGCAGCGCCAGGCGATAGGCCTTGTTGCCTTGCGCATCGACGGTCACGCCCACCAGGCGGCCCGACATATTGCGCTTGAATGCGTCGCGCGTGGACAGGTAGCCGGCGTGCGGGCCGCCGAAGCCGAGCGGCACGCCGAAGCGCTGGCTGTTGCCGACGACTACGTCCGCGCCCCATTCGCCTGGCGGCGTGAGCATGGTCAGCGCCAGCAGGTCGGCGGCGACGATCACCATCGCGCCATTGGCATGCAGTTTTTCGACGCCGGCGCGGTAGTCGCGCACCACGCCGTTGACGCCAGGGTATTGCAGCAGCACGCCGAAGCAGTCGTCCAGCGACTCGATGTCGGCCGGATCGAAGGTGCGCACCTCGATGCCGATCGGCTGGGCGCGCGTCTGCACCACTTCCAGCGTTTGCGGCAGCACGTCATTGGCGACGTACAGCACGCTGGACTTCGATTTGCCGACGCGCTGGATCAGCGTCATCGCTTCGGCGGCGGCCGTGCCTTCGTCCAGCATCGAGGCGTTCGAGATGCCCATGCCGGTGAGATCCGTGATCACTTGCTGGAAGTTCAGGATGGCTTCCAGGCGGCCCTGCGAAATCTCTGGCTGGTACGGCGTGTATGCCGTGTACCAGGCCGGGTTTTCAAAGATATTGCGCAGCACCACGCCCGGCGTGAACGTGTTGTAGTAGCCCTGGCCGATCACCGATTTCAGGACCTGGTTCTTGCCGGCGATGGCTTTCAGGCGCGACAGCGCTTCCTGTTCCGGCATCGGCTGCGAATACGCGCCCAATGGCAGCGCGCCCTGGTTGCGGATATTGGCCGGCACCAGCGCGTCGATCAGCGCAGCGCGCGAGGCATAGCCCAGCGTGGACAGCATGGCTTCCTGTTCGGAAGGGGAGGGGCCGATATGGCGGGCGATGAAGGCATCGCGTGCTTCGAGTTGGGTCAGGCTGGTGCGGGTCATGGTATAGAGGCCAAAGAGACTGAAAAAACGGGGAGGGGAAAACAGACGGGCCGCTGATGCGGCCCGTGCTTCAAACGCGATTACTCGCCGGTGGCGGCGCCATAGGCGGCAGCGTCGAGCAGGCCGTCCAGCGATGCGACGTCGGCCGGCTTGATCTTGAACAGCCAGTTGGCGTAGGCGTCGGCGTTGATCGATTCCGGCGCGTTGACCACGTCGTCGTTGACGGCGGTGACTTCGCCCGACACCGGCGCATAGATGTCGCTGGCGGCCTTGACCGATTCCACCACGGCGGCGTCGTCGCCGGCGGTGAAGGCGGCGCCGACGTCAGGCAGTTCGACGAACACGATGTCGCCCAGTGCATCCTGTGCGTACTCGGTGATGCCGACGGTGACCGTGCCGTCCGCTTCCAGGCGTACCCATTCGTGGGAGGCGGTGTACTTCAGGTCTGCAGGAATGTTCATGTGTGGCTCCAGATGGTAAATGTTTGATTGTTGATTATGTTTGATCGGTCTCGCGGGCGCCTCTAGTCGCTTACGCAACCAGGATTTTACCGTTACGCACGAAAGGCAGCTTGACTACCGAGGCGGCCAGCTGCTTGCCGCGGATTTCCACGTGCACTGTGTCGCCGACATTGACGCCGTTCGGCACGCGCGCCAGCGCGATCGCTTCCTGCATCGACGGGCTGAAGGTGCCGCTGGTGATTTCCCCTGCCTGGTCGCTGCCGGCGACGATGACTTTCTGGTGCGCGCGCAGCACGCCGCCTTTTTCGCGCAGGATCAGGCCCACGAATTGCGCGTTCTGGCCTTTTGCCAGCAGTGCCGCCTTGCCGACAAAGTCACGCTCGCTGACCAGGTCGATGGTCCAGGCCAGGCCGGCGTCGAGCGGGTTGACGGTTTCGTCCATGTCCTGGCCGTACAGGTTCATGCCCGCTTCCAGGCGCAGCGTGTCGCGCGCACCGAGGCCGGCCGGCTTGACGCCCGCCGCGGCCAGCGCGTTCCACAGCGCTTCGACCTGGGGCGCCGCCACGCCAATTTCAAAACCGTCTTCGCCCGTATAGCCGGTACGCGCCAGCATCACTTCGCCAAATGGCGTGTCCTGGACGATGACGGCGTTGAACGGCTTGATTGCTTCGGACGCGGCTTGCGTCTGCGGCAACACCTGCCATACTTTTGCGCGCGCGTTCGGGCCCTGCACGGCGACCAGCGCCATCGGCGCGTTCGCGCTGCGGCGCTCGGTGATCGTCAGGCCGCTGTTGGTGGCGGTGTTTTGCTGCTGCATCCACGCCACGTCTTTGTCGGCGGTGCCGGCGTTGACCACCAGGCGGAACCAGTTTTCGTTGAAGAAGTAGACGATCAGGTCATCGATGACGGTGCCTTCAGGGTTCAGCATGCACGAGTACAGCGCCTTGCCCGATACCTGCAGCTTGTCGACGTTGTTGGCCAGCAGGCCGCGCAAAAACGCGCGCACGTTCGGGCCTTCGATATCGACCACGCACATGTGCGACACGTCGAACATGCCGGCGTCGCCGCGCACCGCGTTGTGCTCTTCGATTTGCGAACCGTAGTTGACCGGCATGTCCCAGCCGCCGAAATCGACCATGCGGGCGCCAAGGGCGCGATGGGCGTTGTTGAGTGGGGTGGCGTTGAGCGTCATTGATTCCTCGGGACGAAGGTGAAAGGGGGGAGGTAACAGTACAAGCAGTACAGTTAACAGCGCACATGCCTGGCAAGCCGATACGGCTGTCCAGCGTGAACATTCACCCCCCTGTCCTTGGTACCTGAGAGATTACGGAGAAAAAAGCTCCGTGCGCCCCTTCGGTGGACCGCCGGCTTGCGCCGCGATCGCTCTCCAGAGTTGAGCCGCAGCATGGCCATTGCCATCGTTGCGCCTCGCCTGATCGGTCCTTTTGCCTGAGAGTTTTTGGGTAGTGCCCCTTCGGCGGCAACGCGAGTTTGCCCTCTCCCGATCAAGTGGTGGGAATATATGCCAGCAGGGGGTTTCTGTCAATCTGTAAACATGGTGCACAGACGCACCAGAATGGGGCGCAGGGCAGGGTGCACGACAGGGCGCCAGCGCTGATATTTCCTGGGCGTAAGACCCTGTTTCATCCCGTGGCGGGCGGATTCAGGAGGACGACGGCGAGGGCGGAAATTTGCTATGCTGGCAGCCAGGTTTACTAGCGAGCTTTTACCATGACAGACACTCAAAACAACCTGGAGCAGCACGGCTGGTTCACCCTGTCCGGCGACGTCAACAGCGACATGGTGCGCCGCGTCTTCGACGCCGTGGCCGACATGACCGAAGACAAGCTGACTACGGCCCATATCCTGATCCAGTCGAACGGCGGCTACGTCAGCGACGGCATCTGCCTGTACAATTTTTTAAGCAAGCTGCCGATCCGGCTGGTGACCTACAACACCGGCGCGGTGGCCTCGATTGCCGTCACGCTGTTCCTGGCGGGCCAGCAGCGCTACGCCAGCGATACCGCGCGCTTCATGGTCCACAAGTCGCATGCCACCGCCTCGCCCGGTGCGCGGCCCGACGCTCTCAGTATCATCGTGGAAGGCTTGCGCGCCGATGACCAGCGCACCGAGCGCATCCTGCGCAGCCACGTGGCGCTGACCGAAGACCAGTGGATGGTGCACGCGTATTCCGACCTGCACCTGACGGCCGAGCAGGCGCTGGAAGTCGGACTGGTCGAAGCGATCCGCGATTTCGAGATCCCCAAGGGCAAGCGGCTGACCAATATCTGAGGCAAGGTGCATGAAAACAGGGCCCGTACCGTTGCCGGTGCGGGCCCTGTTTTCATGCTGTCCCTGGCGTTGCGCCAGCAGGACAGTCATCGTGCCTCACCTTGCGATGCTACTTGCTGCCTTTGCCGGACGAGCTCGACTGCTTGCTGCCGCCGCTGCTGCTCGACTGTTTGCTGTCGCTGCTGCCCGACTGCTTGTTGTCGTCATTCTTGTGGCTTTGGCGGCCAGCTTCCACGTGCTGCTCATGGGTGCCACCCTGTTTGCCGCTGCCCGACTGCTTGCTGCCGCTGCCGGACTGTTTGTTGCCTTGATCGCTTTTTTGGTTCGAGTTCATGATGTTTCCTTTGATAGAAATGGAAAAAGTTCACCAGTCATTCGCCGGAACGCATCGGTAAAGAGGCGCCATGGTGGATAGTGGCTCCCCCTGGCTGATGTGTCCCGGTACGTCATGATGCGCGGCAAGCGATAACTCGACCATCGGAACAGCACTTGACGCCGTGTAGGATTTCGCCTGCTTTCTTGTTGGAAATATATGGTCGACATGTAATCGGATGTAATAGTGGCCCGGACGGATCAAAAAGCACCGTGGCGCACGGGCCAGTCGTGGCATAGTGCAGCCTGATCATAATGAGCGCAGTGATGATGAATTGGTGGAACGGAATTTCTTTTACGGCCGACATGGCTGTGCTGGGGCCGGCCGGCGTGGCCATTGCCTTGTGGCTGCTGGTGTCGAAGCAGTGGCGCCTGGTGCTGAGCTGGAGCCTGTGGTACGGCGGCGGCCTGCTGGCGGTAGTGCTGTCGAAGCTGGCCTTCATCGGCTGGGGCATCGGCAGCAGCACGCTCGATTTTACCGGTTTCAGCGGACACGCCATGCGCGCCGGCGCCGTCTTCCCCGTGCTGATGTACGTGATATTGCAGCGCGCGCCGCGCAGCTGGCGCCATGCGGGCGTGGTGGTGGGCGTGGCCTATGCCGTGCTGGTGTCGATCTCGCGCGTGGTGGTGCATGCACACAGCGTGTCCGAAGCGGTCAGCGGCTGTGTGCTCGGTTTGGCCGTGGCGCTCGGTTTCATGTGGCATGCGCGCGGCGCCGCGCAGATCGCCGTCAGCCATGCGCTGGTGCTGGCCTGCCTGGCCTTGATGGTGCTGATCACCTTCAAGGCCGAGCCGATGCCGACCGAAGACTGGCTGCAGAAAATCGCGCTGCGCCTCTCGGGCCATGAGCGCATATTTTCGCGCGCCGACTGGAAGCTGGCGCCAGACGGGCATGCCCACCGGTGAGCACGGCGCCGCAGACGGTTTTTTGGCCAGAGAATCGGCAACAAATGGTATGATGGGCCACTTTTTTTACGTCCCGCATTTTAACCGCCAGCATAGGCAGGAATTCTCGAACACGTGCGTCTCTCTTCCATCAAGTTGTCGGGATTTAAGTCTTTCGTCGATCCCACCAATTTCCAGGTGCCGGGCCAGCTCGTGGGCGTGGTCGGGCCGAATGGCTGCGGCAAGTCGAACATCATCGACGCCGTGCGCTGGGTGCTGGGCGAATCGAAGGCGTCCGAGTTGCGCGGCGAGTCGATGCAGGACGTGATTTTCAACGGTTCCACCCACCGCAAGCCTGCCGGGCGCGCCTCGGTCGAACTGGTGTTCGACAACAATGACGGCAAGGCTTCGGGCCAGTGGGGCCAGTACGCCGAGATCGCGGTCAAGCGCACGCTGACGCGCGACGGCACCTCCACCTATTACATCAATAGCCAGCCCGTGCGCCGGCGCGATATCCAGGATATTTTCCTCGGTACCGGCCTGGGTCCGCGCGCCTACGCGATTATCGGCCAGGGCATGATTTCACGCATCATCGAATCGCGCCCGGAAGAGCTGCGCGTGTTCCTCGAAGAAGCGGCCGGCGTGTCGAAGTACAAGGAACGCCGGCGCGAGACGGAAAACCGCTTGCAGGACACGCGCGAAAACCTGCTGCGCGTGGAAGACATCCTGCGCGAACTGAACGCCAACCTGGAAAAACTCGAAGCGCAGGCGGCCGTGGCCACCCGTTTCCACGCGCTGCAGGCGGACCAGGAAGAAAAGCAGAAACTGCTGTGGCTGCTGCGCAAGAACGAGGCGCAGAACGAACAGACGCGGTTTTTCCGCGAAGTGGAACAGGCGCAGACCGACCTGGAAGAGCAGACGGCCAAGCTGCGCAATGTCGAGCTGACCCTGGAGCAGATGCGCCAGGCCCACTTTGCCGTCGGCGACCGCCTGCATACGGCGCAGGGCCATCTGTACCAGACCAATGCCGAGATCGGCAGCCTGGAAGCGCAGATCAAGTTCGTGATCGAGTCGCGCGCCCGCCTGCAGGCGCAGCTGGCCACTCTCACTGCCCAGCGCGACCAGTGGACCCAGCAGGGCAGCGAATACCAGGAACAGATCGAGGAAGCGGAATTCCATCTGGAGGAGCTGGCTGCCAAGGTCGAGCAGTCGCAGATGATGGCCGAGCAGAAGGGCGAGCAGTTGCCCGAGCTGGACGCCGCCTGGCGCGCGGCCCAGCACAGGAGCACGGAATCGCGCGCGAAGATCATGCAGGCGCAGCAGCAGATCGAGCTGGAATCGGCGCACCAGCGCAATGCCTCGAATATCCTCAACAGCCTGCTGTCGCGCCGCGAGCGCCTGCAGCAGGAAAAAAACAGCTTGAGCCTGCCCGACAGCAGCCACCTGGAAAACCTGAAACTGCAGCTGGAAGAAAAGCAGCAGGCGCTCGAAGAGCAGGGCTTCTACCTGGAAGAAGCGCTGGAGCAGCAGCCGAAGCTGGAGCAGGAGCGCAGCGAGGCGCAGGCGCAGGTCAATGCCGAAACCGCCGCCAACGCGCAGCTCGAAGCGCGCCTGTCGGCGCTGAAGCAATTGCAGGAACGCGTGCAGACGCAGGGCAAGGTCCAGCCCTGGCTGAAAAAGCACGAACTCGACAGCTTGCCGCGCCTGTGGCAAAAACTGCAGATCGAAGCGGGCTGGGAAGCGGCGATGGAGTCGATCCTGCGCGAGCGCACGTCGGCCCTGCAGCTGTCGAATATCGACTGGGCCAAGGCCTTTTTTGCCGACGCGCCGCCAGCCAAGCTGGCCCTGTATGCGCCGTCCACCGTACCGCCCCTGCTGCAACCTGATGTGCCCGGCCTGAAACCGTTTTTGAACCTGCTGAAACTGAACGATCCGGGCCTGCGCGGCCTGCTGCAGGACTGGCTGTACAACGCCTATGTGGTGGAAGACGCGGCCGAGGCGTTGCTTGAACGCGGCAAGCTGCCGCCGGGCGGCTATTTCGTCACCCGCGCGGGTCACGTGATCACGGCCGGCAGCGTGCGCTTTTATGCGGCCGACTCCGAGCAGGAAGGCATGCTGGGCCGCCAGCAGGAAATCGACAATATCGGCAAGCAATTGCGTGCCCAGCAACTGCTGGCCGAAGAGGCGCGCGCCCGCTCGGTACGCGCCGATGCGGCGGTGGCCGCTCTGACGCGGCAGCTGTCGGACCTGCGCCTGCGCATCCAGCAACTGACTTCCTCCGTGCATACCTTGCAGCTGGACGTGGTGAAATTGTCCGAGGTCGAGGCGCGCTTCAACCAGCGCAGCACGCAGATCGGCGCGGACCTGGCGGAAATCGCCGCGCAGGAAGCCGAGCAGATGCAGATCAAGCTGGAATCGGAGGAGAAATTCGAGCAGCTCGACATGGAACTGGGCAACCTGCAGGAAGCGCACGAAGACGGCCACACGGATTTCCTGCTGAAGGAACAGCGCCTGGCCGAGGCGCGCGAAGCCCTGCGCGACCTCGAACGCAATGCCAAGGACACGGAATACGCGGAACGCTCGCAGCGCACGCGCATCGAGGAATTGCGCCGCAATATCGCCACCGCCAGCACCCAGGCGCAGCAGGTCACGGCCAGCCTGCAGGCAGGCCAGCTGGAACTGGCCAACCTGGAAAGCGGCGCGGCCAACGACGGCCTGCAGGATCTGCTCGAGCGCCGCACCACGCAGGAAAAAGCGCTGGCCGACGCGCGCCACGAGCTGGACCAGATCACGCAGCAGCTGCGCCTGTCGGAAGACGCGCGCACGCAGTCCGAGCGCAGCCTGCAGCCGCAGCGCGACAAGATCATGGAAATGCAGCTCAAGGAACAGGCCGCGCGCCTGAACCAGGAACAGTTCGCCCAGCAACTGCTGGAGTCCGGCGCCGACGAGGCGGCCTTGAGCGAAAAGTTGCACCCGGACATGCGTCCGTCCTACCTGCAGGGCGAAGTGACGCGCCTGACCAATGCGATTGCGGCGCTGGGCGCCGTCAACCTGGCCGCCTTGGACGAGCTGGCGCAGGCGTCCGAGCGCAAGAATTTCCTCGACGCCCAGAACGCCGACCTGACGGAGGCGATCAACACGCTGGAAGACGCGATCCACAAGATCGACAAGGAAACGCGCGACTTGCTGCAAGACACGTTCGACAAGGTCAACCATCACTTTTCCGAGCTGTTCCCCATCCTGTTCGGCGGCGGGCAAGCCAGGCTGACCATGACGGGCGACGAAATTCTCGATTCCGGTGTACAAGTAATGGCGCAACCGCCCGGCAAGAAGAATGCCACCATCCACCTGTTGTCCGGTGGAGAGAAAGCGCTGACCGCGACCGCACTGGTGTTTTCCATGTTCCGCCTGAACCCGGCGCCGTTCTGCCTGCTCGACGAGGTCGACGCGCCGCTGGACGATTCGAACACGGAACGTTTTTGCCGCATGGTCAAGCGCATGTCCGACCAGACCCAATTCCTTTTCATTTCGCATAACAAGATTGCGATGGAAATGGCCCATCAATTGATCGGTGTGACGATGCAGGAGCAGGGCGTATCGCGCATCGTGGCGGTGGACATGGAGTCCGCCGCAAATTTTGCTACCGAGGCACAAGCAGCATGACAGACCTTCAAATTACCTTGTTCGGCGCCGGCGGCGTCTTTATCGTCGCCGTGTTTTCCTACAACAAGTGGCAGGAATACAAAGCCAAGAAAAGCGTCGAGCGCGCCTTTTCGAATGACCATGATGACGTGCTGATGCGTGAAGGCGAAGCGCCGGCCGCAGCACCTGGCGCGCCGGCGGAGCCCGTGCTGCGCCAGGAACCGCGTTTCGATTCCACGCCGGTGCCGCAGGCCAAGACCGAACCGTCGTTCGGCGCCGCGCCGTCCCATCCGGCCGTGTTTGCCGATGAAGTGGGCCAGGGCGACACCGCTTACGGCATGGACGCCGTGCCGACGCCATCGCAGGAAACCAGCGCCGCCAGCGAACTGGCCACCAGCCTGGTCGATCCGCTGATCGATTGCCTGCTGCCGCTGTCGCTCGAAGCGCCCGTGCGCGGCGAAAAAATCCTGCCAGTGCTGCAAACCCTGCGCCTGGTGGGCAACAAGCCGGTGCACTTCATCGGCCTGCATGTCAACGGCGACTGGGAGCCGATCACGCACGGCGGCGTGTACACGAAAATGCAGGGCGGGGTGCAGCTGGCCAGCCGCACCACGGCGCTGAATGAACTGGAATACTCGGAACTGGTCACGCGCCTGCGCGTGGTCGCCGACGAGATCGGCGCCGAGCCGGAAGTGCCGGACATGATGGAAGTGATGGCCGAAGCGCGCAACCTGCACCGCTTCGTGGCCGGCCACGACGCCCAGCTGGGCGTCAACCTGCACACCAACGGCGCGCCATGGGCGATTTCCACCCTGCTCGTGGCGCTGGAAAAACAGGGTTTCGATGTGCGTCCCGACGGCCGTTTCGTGATGCCGGACGGCGAAGGCGGCCATCTGTTCTCGCTGTCGACCAACGTCACCCTGGCCGAGGAAACCACGCCGCGCCTGACCCTGCTGCTTGACGTGCCGTGCGTGGCGCCTGCGCGCGACGGTTTCGGCGCCATGGTGGCCTGCGCCCGCTCGCTGGTGGGCCGCCTGGACGCGACCATCGTCGACGACTACAACCAGGCGCTGTCGGACGCGGCCCTGGCCGAGATCGCCGGCCAGGTACAGGAGTTTTACCAGGAAATGGAAGCGGCGGACATTCCGGCCGGCTCCACCCGCGCCCTGCGCCTGTTCAGCTGAGAAGCAGGCAACCATGACCGAGACCACCATCGAGGCGGGCCAGCGCGTGCTGGCGCTCACGCTTGAGCTGAACAAACATCTGCACGCTTACCACGTGCTCGACAATCCCACCATTCCCGACGCCGTCTACGACCAGCTGTTTGCCGAACTGCAGCAACTGGAAGCGGCGCATCCCGAATTGCGCGCGCCCGACTCGCCCACCTTGCGCGTGGGCGCGGCGCCCCTGCCGCAATTCGACCAGGTCACGCACACGGTGCCGATGCTGTCGCTGAACAATGGTTTTTCCGAAGACGATATCGTCAATTTCGACCGCCGCGTGCGCGAAGGCCTGGGCCTCGATGCTGGCGAAGTCAGCTATGCAGCCGAAGTGAAATTCGACGGCCTGGCAATCAACCTGCGCTACGAAAACGGCCTGTTCGTGCAAGCCGCCACGCGCGGCGACGGCGCCACCGGCGAAGACGTGACAGCCAATATCCGCACGATTGCCGGCATTCCGCTGCGCCTGCATGGCGATAACGTTCCCGCTTTGCTCGACGTGCGCGGCGAAGTGATGATGTTCAAGAGCGACTTTGCACGCCTGAACGAACGCCAGAGGGAAGCGGGCCAGAAAGAATTCGCCAATCCGCGCAACGCGGCCGCCGGCAGCCTGCGCCAGCTCGATTCGCGCATCACGGCGCGGCGCAAGCTGCGTTTCTATGCCTACGGCATCGGTGCGCTGGACGGTGCCGCCATGCCGGCCTCGCACTCGGCCTTGCTGGACTGGTACCAGAAGCTGGGCATTCCCGTGTCGAAGGAGCGCCGCGTGGTGCAGGGCGCGCAGGGCCTGTTTGCCTATTTCAACGAGATCGGCGCGGCCCGGCCGGACCTGCCGTACGAGATCGATGGCGTGGTCTACAAGGTCGATTCGACCGAAGACCAGCAGGAACTCGGCTTCGTGTCGCGCGCGCCGCGCTTTGCGCTGGCGCATAAATTCCCGGCCGAAGAAGCGCTGACGGTGGTGCAGGGCATCGATATCCAGGTGGGACGCACGGGCGCCATGACGCCGGTGGCGCGCCTGGCGCCCGTCTCGGTGGGCGGCGTGACGGTTACCAACGCCACCCTGCACAATGAAGGCGAGGTGCAGCGCAAGGATATTCGTATTGGCGACACCGTCATCGTGCGCCGCGCCGGCGACGTGATTCCGGAGGTGCTGGCGATGGTGCCGGACAAGCGTCCCGCAGGCACGGTAGCGTTCGTCATGCGCGATACCTGTCCCGTCTGCGGCTCGCACGTGGTGCGCGAAGAGGGCGAGGCCGTGGCGCGCTGCTCGGGCGGCCTGTTCTGCTCGGCCCAGCGCAAGGAGGCGTTCCGCCACTTCGCGGGCCGGCGCATGATGGATATCGACGGTCTCGGTGAACGTTATATCGATACCCTGGTCGAACTGGGCTATGTGCACAGCCTGGCCGACCTGTACAAGCTGAGCCTGGAAAAGTTGCTGGAAATGAAGGTGCGTGCCGACGAGCGCGATGGCGTCACGCCGGAAACCGTACAGCAGGGCAAGATTCCCACCAAGTGGGCGGAAAACCTGCTGGCCGGCATCGAAGCGAGCAAGCGTCCGCCGCTTGAGCGCTTCCTGTTTGCGCTCGGCATCCGCCATGTGGGCGAGTCCACCGCCAAGACGCTGGCCGAATGGCTGGGTAGCCTGGAGCGGGTGCGCCATGCGCCCGCCGCCCTGCTGCGCGTGCTGCCCGACATCGGCGGCACGGTGGCCGAGTCGATTGCCGATTTTTTTGCGGAAGAGAAAAACCAGCAGGCGCTGCAGGCGCTGCTGGACGCGGGCGTGGCGCCGCAGGGCGAACATGCGCCGAGCGCCAAGCTGCGCGATGCGCTCGACGTGGCCACCTTGCTGGCCGCCGTCGGGATTCCGAAGCTGACGCTGGCGCGCAGCCGGCAACTGGTCGAGCGCGGTGTCACGCTGGCCAGCCTGGCCGGGCAGGGCGGCGGTTTCCAGGCCGGCTTGCCCGCTGGCGTGGCCGAGGCGCTGGCGTCCTGGCTGCAGGTCGAGGGCAATGTGGCGGCCTTGGGTCAATTGAACGGCCTGCGCGAGAAATTGCTGGCAGAATTACCACAACTGCCAACAGCTGGCGGCAAGTTCGAGGGCAAGACTTTTGTGCTGACAGGTACCTTGCCCACCATGAGCCGCGAGGAAGCGGCGGCGCTGATCGAAGCGGCCGGTGGCAAGGTCAGCGGCTCGGTGTCGAAGAAAACCAGTTATGTGGTTGCTGGCAGCGATGCGGGCAGCAAGCTGGCCAAGGCGCAGGAATTGAGTGTGGCACTGCTCGATGAAGCTGCGCTGCTGGCCTTGCTGGCGCAGTGACCGTCAATGTGATGTCACAGGGCCTTTTACTTATCCAATTTGTGTAGAAAACCATGAAAAAAATCAGAAAAGCAGTTTTCCCCGTCGCGGGTCTCGGCAGCCGTTTTTTGCCTGCCACTAAAGCACAACCAAAAGAAATGTTGCCTATCGTCGACAAGCCACTGATCCAGTATGCGGTCGAAGAAGCGGTAGCGGCGGGCATCACGGAAATGATCTTTATCACCGGCCGCAACAAGCGCGCCATCGAAGACCATTTCGACACCGCCTATGAGCTGGAAACGGAACTGGAAGCGGCCGGCAAGCGCCAGCTGCTCGAGATGGTGCAGAACGTGATCCCGAAACACATCAACTGCATCTACATCCGCCAGTCGGCACCGCTGGGCCTGGGCCATGCGGTGCTGTGCGCGCGTCCGGTGGTGGGCGACGAGCCGTTTGCCGTCCTGCTGGCCGACGATTTCATGGATGTGGAAGAAGGCGTGCGCCCGGTGCTGGCGCAGATGACCGATGTGTTCCAGTACGAAAACTGTTCGCTGCTGGCCGTGCAGGACGTGCCGCGCGCCGAGACCAAGCAGTACGGTATCGTCAGCGCCAAGAACTACCAGCCTGACCTGGAACTGGTGTCGGCCATCGTGGAAAAACCGTCGCCGGAAGAAGCGCCTTCGACTCTGGCCGTGGTCGGCCGCTACGTGCTGAGCAGCCGCATTTTTGAACACCTGGAAAAAATCGGCACCGGCGCCGGCGGCGAAATCCAGCTGACCGACGGCATCGCGGCGCTGATGCGCGAAGAACGCGTGCTGGCCTACCGCTATTCGGGCCAGCGCTACGATTGCGGCTCGAAACTGGGTTACCTGAAAGCGACCACCGCCATGGGTCTCAAGCATCCTGAAACGGGCGCCGCTTTCCGCGCCTATCTCGATCAGATGCAGGAAAACCGCGAGAACGCACAGTCGGAAGCAAAATGACCGTACGCGCAATTCTGAAGATGGGCGATCCGCGCTTGCTGCGGATGGCCGAGCCCATACGTGATTTCGATACGCCCGAGCTGCACGCCCTGATCGCCGACATGTTCGACACCATGCACGCCGCCAATGGCGCAGGGCTGGCGGCGCCGCAGATCGGCGTCAACCTGCAGGTGGTGATCTACGGCTTCAAGCAGAATCTGCGCTATCCCGATGCGCCGCAGGTGCCGGAAACGGTGTTGATCAACCCGGTGTTGACGCCTCTGTCGGAACGCAAGGAAGAAGGCTTCGAAGGCTGTCTGTCGGTGCCCGGCCTGCGCGGCAGCGTGCCGCGCTGGAGCGAGCTGCACTATGAAGGAGTGGACCAGTTCGGCAAAGCCATCAGCCGCGACTGCGACGGCTTCCACGCGCGCGTGGTGCAGCATGAAGTCGACCATCTGCACGGCATCCTGTATCCGATGCGGATCGTCGACTTTACGCAGTTCGGGTTTGCCGAGGTGATGTTTCCCGACCTTGATCCCAGCGACGACGACTGATCGTTAGCGCCATTTTTTACCCCAAAAGCAAAGGCCGGGGTCGGACCCTGAGGGTCCGACCCCGGTACTTTAGACTTTGGCGTAAATTTTAATCAAATTTCAGCGCACCTTGCGCCCGCTCCCCAGCGCATCGAGCAACGCCACCAGCTCATTGCGCATCGCGTCGCTCAGGTTCAGGAAGCGGCAGCCGATCTGTACCTGTTCGCCCAGCAAAAACGAGCGGAAGGTGCGCGACAGGCGGATTTCCAGGTCGGCGATCATGACCTTGTTGGGACCGAGTTCCAGCCGCACGCGCGACAGCTTGCGCCCGACATACAAACCGACCGTATCGCGCGGATGGGCGCGCATGCCGATGCCGCCGGCAGAAAAATCATACAGCTGCAATTCATATGGCCGGCCTTCGAGCACGAACGCGGCCAGGTAATACACGCCCAGCGGCGTTTCCAGGCGGGCCGATTCGCGCCGTTCCAGCACCAGGCAGTGGCTGGGGAAGTTGGTCAGGTAGACATTGGGCCGGTCGGGATAGGCTTCCCATTCGCCGTTGATGGTAAATTGCAGCTTGGCGTTCTGTACCCACGACACGAAGGTGGCGCTGCCGGGCGGCAGGATCTGGCCTTCGTTCAGTTCCAGCACGAATTGCGGCAGCTCGTCATCGACCGACAGCACGCGCGCCAGGATGGCGTCGTCGCTGCCGTTGGCGTAGATGGAAATCGCGTCGCCAGTATCGGCCAGGCTGCACAGGGTTTCCCCGATATCCCACGGATCGCTCATATGGTGCGGCTTGGTGCCCGGCGCCATCGGTTCGGCGACATCGGCCAGGCTGGGCGCACCTTTGCGCAGGGGATTGGGAATGGGATCGTTCACAACGGCTATCTCTTATGTTCTGTTGGGCAATAGTGTATAGGCATACGGCAATATTTACTAAGTAAATATTGCTCTTGCAGATATTGCATCTTTTATGGCTGAGCCGATCAGAATTGTTCGTCGGCAGTGAGGTAGCGCCATTGCCCGGTCGGCAGGTCGCCCAGCTTGACCTTGCCGATGCGCACGCGTTTCAGGCCCAGCACACGCAGGCCGACCATCTCGCACATGCGGCGGATCTGGCGCTTCTTGCCTTCGCGCAGCGTAAAACTGAGCTGGTCGTCGTTCTGCCAGCGTACCTTGGCCGGCAGCAGCGGCTTGCCGTCCAGCCACAGGCCATGATTGAGCTTGCGCAGTTCGGTGTCGGGCAGCTTGTCGCCCTTGGTGTATTGCACGCGCACCAGGTATTCCTTGTCGACATCGGTATCGTGGCCGATCAGCTGCTTGGCCACGCGGCCATCCTGGGTCAGCACCAGCAGGCCGACGGAATCGATGTCGAGGCGTCCGGCCGCCACCAGGCTGCGCAGCTGGGTTGGATGGAACTGTTCCGGGCTCTTGTCTTCCGCCCAGCGGTTCTCGGCCTTGATCAGCGCCACGGCAGGGGTGTAGCCGTCTTCGGCCTGGCCGCTGACATAGCCGACCGGCTTGTTGATCAGTACCGTCACGCGCTTCGACTGCTCGGCGGCGGCCTGGCGCTCCACGGTGACGCGCTGGCTCGGATACACCTTGCTGCCCAGCTCGGATACCACCTTGCCGTCCACGCGCACCCAGCCACGGGCGATCCATTCATCGGCTTCGCGGCGGGAGCACAGGCCCAGTTCGGACATGCGTTTGGACAGGCGTAATAATTCTTCGGTCATGGTCTTTGTTTCGTCAAGGGTAGAGCGGTGCGCGGAAGGTCAGACCTTCAGCGCATCGAGTAAATCGGTTTCCAGCAAAATCTGGTTGCGGGCATTGTTGAGGGCCGGGCCATCGACCAGGAACACATCTTCCACCCGCTCGCCCAGGGTCATGATCTTGGCCGTGTGCAAATTGATGCGGTATTTGGTCAGCACGTTGGCAATCGAATACAGCAGGCCCGTGCGGTCGTTGGCGGCCACCGACAGCAGGTAGTACTGGCCCCGCTCGTCGGGCCGCAGGTCGACCGTCGGCTGGAACGGAAAGGTGCGCGACAAGCGCGACAATCGTCCCTTGCCGGGCGGCGGCAGCGGCGCCTGCGACAGCAGCAGCTCGCCCAGTTCATGCTCGATCAGGCTGATGATGTCGCGGTAGCTCTTGGCAAAACTCTGTTCCGTCACCAGGAAGGTGTCGAGCGCATAGCCGTTCTTCGTGGTGTGGATCTTGGCGTCGAGAATGCTGAAATTCTTGCGGTCGAAATAGCTGCAGATGCGCGCGAACAGATCGGGCTGGTCGGGCACATACACGGCCACCTGCAGGCCTTCGCCGATCGGCGCGAGGCGGCATTTTACCACTGGCAGTTTGCTGTCGAGCTTGTCGTACAGCGAGCGCGTCTGCCAGGCGATGTCGGACGCGTCGTGGCGCAGGAAATACGCCACGTCGAGCTGCTGCCACAATTTGACGTGGGCATCCGGCGGCAAGCCGTACAGGCGCAAGGTGGACAGTGCTTCCTGCTGGCGGTTCTTCAGTTCGCGGTCGGCCGAATGGGGCTCGCCGCCCAGCACGCGCAGCGTCACCTTGTACAGGTCTTCGAGCAGCTTGCCCTTCCAGGCATTCCACACCTTCGGGCTGGTGCCGCGGATGTCGGCCACCGTCAGCAGATACAGCCCGGTCAGGTGGCGTTCGTCGCCGACGACCCTGGCAAACGCCTCGATCACCTCGGGGTCGGACATGTCCTGCTTTTGCGCCACGTGCGACATGGACAGATGGTTTTCCACCAGGAAGGCCACCAGTTCCGTCTCTTCCGCCGACATGCCGTGCTCTTCGCAGAACTGGGTGGCGTCGGCCACGCCGAGCTTGGAATGGTCGCCGCCGCGGCCCTTGGCGATATCGTGGAACAGCGCCGCCACGTACAGCAGCCACGGTTGCGAAAAATCGGCCATCAGCTGGCTGCAGTACGGATATTCGTGCGCGTGTTCGCTCATCGTGAAGCGGCGCATGTTGCGCACCACCATCAGGATATGCTGGTCCACCGTGTAGACGTGGAACAGGTCGTGCTGCATCTGGCCGACGATGCGGCGGAAATTCGGCAGGTAGCGCCCGAGAATGCTCATCTCGTTCATGCGGCGCAGCGCGTGGATGATGCCGACGGGCGCCTTCATGATGCGCAGGAACAGTGCGCGGTTGAGCGGATCCTGGCGGAATTGCGCGTCGATCTTGAAGCGCGCATGCCACAGCGCGCGGGTGGCGCGCGAGGTCATGCCCTTCAGGGCCGGGCGTTCGGTCATCAGGACAAAAATTTCCAGCATCGCCGATGGGTATTGTTCGAACGTATCGTCGGCGCTGATGTCGATCAGGCTGTTGACTTCATTGAAGCGGGGATTGATGGCGACCGGCACATCGTCCTGCGGGAACAGCCGCGCCTCGATATTTTGCAGCAGGATGGTATTGAGCTGGGTGACCGTCTTGGCGGCCCAGTAATAGCGCTGCATCAGGAACTCGCTGGCGCGGCGCATGTGCGGCCCGCTGCCGGTGGCGTGCAGGCCCAGCGATTCGGCGATCGCCGTCTGCACATCGAATACCAGCCGGTCTTCGCGCCGTCCGGCATGCAGGTGCAGGCGCACGCGGATATCCTTGAAGGCACGTTCCTTTTCCATCAGCTGGCGCGCTTCCGTCAGCGTGATCAGGCCGCTGGTGGCCAGGGTGCGCCAGGAGTTGGCCAGCCCGGCCGCCTTGGCGACCCATAAAATGACCTGCAGGTCGCGCAGGCCGCCCGGGCTTTCCTTGCAGTTCGGCTCCAGGCTGAACGCCGTGTCTTCGTACTTGGCGTGGCGCTGGCGCATTTCCGCCGTCTTGGCCTGGAAGAAGGCCTGCGGGTCCATCGCCGCCGCATAGCGCTGCTGCAGCTGCGTGAACAAGGCCTCGTTGCCGCATACCAGGCGCGCTTCGAGCAGGCTGGTCTGCACCGTGATGTCGGCCTTCGATTCGCTCAGGCATTCGTCGATGGTGCGGATGCTGTGGCCGATTTCCAGTCCCAGGTCCCACAGCAGCTGCACCAGCTCCTCCAGCTTTTCCGTGGTCGGCGCGTCGGGCGCCTGTTCCAGGAGGATCAAGAGGTCGATATCGGAATACGGAAACAGTTCGCCGCGGCCATAGCCGCCCACCCCGACCAGCGCCGTGCCGGCGGGCAGCGCGGCGGCTTCCCAGGCGCGCGCCAGCACGCCATCGACGCTCTGGCGCAGGTTGCGCAGCAGCTTTTCGGGCTTGCCATCGGCCTGGAAGGCGGCAATGACGACCTGGCGGTCGGCTTTCAGTTGCTGCTTGAGCTCTTCGCGTACATGCTTTTTCATCGGTGCCCTGGGGTGGCTGCTGCGGCTGCTGGTGGAAAATCAGGCTTTTTGCTGGATAAAGGCCGGCGGTGGCGGCATCTGCGGCGACACGGTCAGGATTTCATAGCCGCTTTCCGTCACCAGCACCGTGTGTTCCCATTGCGCCGACAGGCTGCGATCGCGGGTCTTGATGGTCCAGCCATCGTTCATTTCGCGGATCTCGCGGCGGCCCGCATTGATCATCGGCTCGACCGTGAAGATCATGCCCGCTTCCAGGCGTTCCAGCGTACCAGGCTTGCCGTAGTGCAGCACTTGCGGCTCTTCATGGAACACCTTGCCGATGCCGTGGCCGCAAAATTCGCGCACCACGCTGTAGCCGGCTTTTTCGGCATGCTGCTGGATCGCATGGCCGATATCGCCCAGGTGTGCGCCCGGCTTGATCTGGTCGATGCCCAGCCACATGCATTCATAGGTGATTTCCGCCAGGCGCTTGGCCAGGATGGTCGGCGTGCCGACCAGGAACATGCGGCTGTTGTCGCCGTGGTAGCCATCCTTGATGACGGTGATGTCGAGGTTGACCGAATCGCCGCTTTTCAGCACCTTGTCGCCGGGAATGCCGTGACAGATGACGTCGTTGACGGACGTGCAGATGGCTTTCGGATACGGCGTGTAGCCGGGCGGGCAGTAGTTGAGCGGGGCAGGGATGGAGCCTTGTACATTGACCATGTATTCGTGGCACAGGCGGTCGAGTTCGCCCGTGGTGACGCCGACCTTGACGAAGGGCGTGATGTAGTCGAGCACTTCTGCGCCCAGCTTGCCGGCGACGCGCATGCCTTCGATGTCGGCGGCGGTATTGATGCGGATGGTGGACATGGGTGGTTCGCAATCTGAAAAATGTTCTGTGGGAAGCGCAGCGCGCGGCAACGTTGCCGCAAGAGGGTGGCTGGAAGTGCTCCCCGAGGGCTGCGGCGGCTGCAGATAGGTTGAAATTATAAACGAGACGGGGGCGCTTCGCCGCCTTGCGGCCCTGTGGCAACACTGTGAGCGCCCCAGGCTATCCCCGGGCGCCAGTCTGCGCCGCACAGGCAAGTTTGACTTGATGCGGGCGCCGTTTCAGTGTAGAATCCCGGGTTGCTTGAATTCTCTTTCTGGCAATGCAAGAAACAGCCTGCAGCTGGGCTGAATTTAATTTACATAAACACGCGAATCCGGTCGACAAGGGTGCCTGTATGGTGACTGATCGGATTCCAGACCCAACCCTGGAGTTAATAATGTCCGTAACAATGCGCGAAATGCTGGAAGCCGGTGTCCACTTTGGTCACCAAACCCGTTTTTGGAATCCAAAAATGGCACCGTTCATCTTCGGCCACCGCAACAAGATCCACATCATCAACCTGGAAAAAACCATGGCGATGTACCAGGACGCAATGAAGCACGTGCGTCAACTGGCTGCAAACCGTGGCACCATCCTGATGGTTGGCACCAAGCGTCAAGCTCGCGAAATCATCGCTGCTGAAGCACAACGCGCTGGCGTGCCTTTCGTTGATCAACGCTGGTTGGGCGGCATGCTGACCAACTTCAAGACGATCAAGACCTCGATCAAGCGCCTGAAGGACATGGAAGCGATGATCGAAGATGGTTCGATCGAAAAGCTGTCGAAAAAAGAAGCGCTGATGTTCTCGCGCGAAATGATCAAGCTGCAAAAATCGATCGGCGGCATCAAGGACATGGGCGGCGTTCCTGACGCAATCTTCGTCGTTGACGTTGGCTACCATAAAGGCGCGATCACCGAAGCCGCAAAACTGGGCATCCCGGTCATCGGCGTGGTCGATACCAACCACTCGCCAGAAGGCGTGAACTTCGTTATCCCAGGTAACGATGACTCGTCGAAAGCCATCATGTTGTACGCTCGCGGTGTTGCTGATGCAATCATCGAAGGCCGTGCAGCTGCCGGTAACGAAGTAGTTGAAATGGTTAAAGCCGCTGCTGGCGACGAATTCGTCGAAGTCAACGAACAGGCTTGATGCCACGCTGTCCCAGGGCAGCGGTTTGTAAAGCACAGCAGTAACGGAAAAGGGGTGGCAGCAGCTCCCCCTTTTTTTTAACAAAAACCGATAGTGCCGGCTGGCGAGGCAAGACCTGCGCCGCGGCTATCGACTCACCGAATCAGGAGAAACACATGGCAGCGATTACAGCAGCGATGGTAGGCGAACTGCGCGGCAAGACCGACGCACCAATGATGGAATGCAAAAAAGCACTGACCGAAGCCGAAGGCGACATGGCGCGTGCGGAAGAGATCCTGCGCGTCAAACTGGGCGGCAAGGCATCGAAAGCATCGGCACGCATCACCGCCGAAGGCGTGGTGGCAACCTACATCGCCAACGGCGTAGGCGCGCTGGTCGAAGTGAACTCGGAAACCGACTTCGTTGCGAAAAACGACGACTTCCTGGCGCTGGCAAACAATGCCGCCCGCCTGGTTGCGGAACACAACCCGGCTGACGTTGCTGCCCTGCTGGCCCTGCCACTCGATGGCAAGACCCTGGAAGACGTGCGCGCTGCCCTGATCGGCAAAATCGGCGAAAACATGACCATCCGCCGCTTCCAGCGCTTCGAAACCAGCGGCAAGCTGGCGTCGTACGTGCACAGCTCGCGCATTGGCGTGATCGTCGAATTCGACGGCGCCGATGAGCAAGTTGGCAAAGACGTGGCGATGCACATCGCTGCGATGAAACCGGTATCGCTGTCGTCCGACCAGGTGCCTGCGGAACTGATCGAAAAAGAGCGTTCGGTTGCAAAACTGAAAGCCGAAGAAGACGCAGCCAAAGCGGCCGCCGAAGGCAAGCCAGCGCAATCGCCGGAAATCCTGGCCAAGCGCCTGGAAGGCTCGGTACAGAAGTACCTGAAAGAAGTATCGCTGCTGAACCAGGCTTTCGTGAAAAACGACAAGCTGTCGATCGAGCAAATGCTGAAAGCTGCTGACACCACCGTCAAGTCGTTCGCCATGTACGTGGTGGGCGAGGGCATCGAGAAGAAACAAGACGACTTCGCAGCAGAAGTCGCAGCACAGATGGCTGCCTCCCAGGGAGCGTAATCAAAGCGGGCCGAGAGGCCCGTTTTTTTGGTCCGCCCGCAGCCCAGCCTGCCGGGCGGCCGCATGGCAGCCGGCGCGCCTATCCGGCGCTGCCAGGCGCTGTGCCATGTCATACTCGAATAACCTCATTTATGGAGCCCCAGCTCATGTCAAAACCAGCCTACAAGCGTGTCCTTCTGAAGTTGTCCGGTGAAGCCCTGATGGGCGATGATCCCTACGGCATCAATCGCGCCACGATCGAGCGCATGGTCGCCGATGTGGCCGAGGTGGCAAAACTGGGCGTGGAACTGGCCATCGTGATTGGCGGCGGCAATATCTTCCGCGGCGTCGCACCTGGTGCGCAAGGCATGGACCGCGCCACCGCCGACTACATGGGCATGCTCGCCACCGTGATGAATGCGCTTGCGCTGGCCGATGCCATGCGCCATGTCGGCATCACCGCGCGCGTCATGTCCGCGATCGGCATCGAGCAGGTAGTCGAGCCGTATGTGCGCCCGAAAGCTCTGCAATACCTGGAAGAAGGCAAGGTCGTCGTGTTTGCCGCCGGCACCGGCAATCCGTTCTTCACCACCGACACGGCCGCCGCCCTGCGCGGTGCCGAGATCAGCGCCGAAATCGTCCTGAAAGCCACCAAGGTCGACGGCGTCTACACGGCCGACCCGCAGAAGGACCCGAACGCCACGCTGTTTCACACGATTACGTTCGACGACGCCATCGCCAAGCACCTGCAAGTGATGGACGCCACCGCGTTTGCCCTGTGCCGCGACCAGAAACTGCCGATCAAGGTGTTTTCGATCACGAAACCAGGCGCACTGATGCGTGTCATCATGGGCGAAGACGAAGGAACCCTGGTTCACGTATAAGGGAAACGGAGCGCCGGCAAACCGCCCATGGCTGCGTTGCAGCGCCTCGCCGTACTGTCAGTACGGTCTTCGGCGCCGCGCCTTGCCCTGAGCGGTTTTCGACACTCCCGGCTGCGTTACCATTTATACCTGCAAGCGAAATAGAAATATTCATTATTATCAAGATATAAAGGAGGGCTTATGTCCTTAGCTGACGTTAAAAAGAACACCCAGGAACGCATGGCCAAGTCGCTGGAAACACTGAAGGCCGACCTGGCCAAGGTGCGTACCGGCCGCGCCCACACGGGTATCCTGGACCACGTGATGGTCGAGTACTACGGTTCGCCGACGGCGCTGACCCAGGTTGCCAACGTGACCCTGGTCGACGCGCGCACCATCGGTGTGCAGCCGTATGAAAAGAAGATGGCCACCACCATCGAGAAAGCCATCCGTGATGCCGACCTGGGCCTGAACCCGTCGGCGCAGGGCGACATGATCCGCGTACCGACCCCGCCGCTGACCGAAGAGCGCCGCAAGGAGATGGTCAAGCTGGTCAAGAGCGAAGCGGAAGACGCGAAAATTGCCGTGCGCAATATCCGCCGCGACGCCAACGAGTCGCTGAAAAAACTGGTCAAGGACAAGGCCTGCTCCGAAGACGACGAGCGCCGCTCGTCCGACGAAGTGCAGAAACTGACGGACAAGTTTATCGCCGACATCGACAAGATGGTGGTCGATAAAGAAAAAGAAGTGCTGACAGTCTAGTCTTCAGTCACTTGACGCACTGCCCGGGACGGCTACGCTATCCCGGGCAGTGCCATTTGGCGCATAATAGCGATCTTTTCATTTGGTATTATTGTTTTCATGATCTATTCGAGTTCGACAACGGCGGTACCCGACGTGGGCTGCGTGCCACGCCATCTGGCAATCATTATGGATGGCAACGGCCGTTGGGCAACCAAACGCTTTCTGCCTCGCGTGGCTGGCCACGTCAAAGGCGCCGAAGCCGTGCGCGGCGTGGTCGAGGCCTGCCTTGACCGTGGCATCGAATACCTGACCCTGTTTGCTTTCAGTTCCGAAAACTGGCGCCGCCCCGAAGAAGAAGTGTCGATGCTGATGCGCCTGTTCGTCACCATGCTCGAACGCGAAGTGGTGCGCATGCACGCCAACGATATCCGCCTGAAGGTGGTGGGTGACATGTCGCGCTTCAACACGCAGTTGCAGGAGCTGGTGGCCAACGCCGAGCGCAAGACGGCCGGCAACAGCCGCCTGACCGTGACCATATGCGCCAACTATGGCGGGCGCTGGGACATCATGCAGGCAGTTAATCAAATGACAGCCGAGTCCGTTGCCAACGGTGTCGCTGCCGGGCATGCCTATACCGAAGAGGAACTGGCGCCGCACCTGGCCATGGCCTATGCCCCCGAACCCGACCTGTTCATCCGCACCGGCGGCGAACAGCGCATTTCCAATTTCCTGCTGTGGCAACTGGCGTACACTGAACTGTTTTTCACTGAAACGTTTTGGCCCGACTTCAATGTCGACAGCCTCGACGCGGCCATCGCGTCTTACCAGCAACGCGAACGGCGCTTTGGCCGTACCAGCGCGCAACTAACCGAAAAGACAAACTGATGCTGAAAACACGGATAATCACCGCCCTGGTCTTGTTGGCGGTCTTGCTGCCGGTTCTGTATCTTGATTATTTCCCTGCCTTCGCCGTGATCGCCACGGCGTTCTTCGGCGCTGCCGTGTGGGAAAGCTTTCGTATCTTCAAAAGCCGCCAAGCGCTGCTGATTGCCGCCGTCTGGACGGCCGCATTTGCCTATACCTTCTTTTTCAGCAATGGCATGGCCCAGCTCAACTTCTGGTATGCGCTGTGCGTGGCCATCTGGCTGATCCGCTTCGTGCCCTCGCTGGCCACTGGCTTGCCGCCGCCCGAGGGCCTGGGCAATACCTTGCTCAGCCTGGTGTACGCGGTGACCATCGTCGGCTGCTTTGTCGCCATCGTGGCGCTGTTCATGCACAGTCCGTTGTACCTGCTGTCGGTGATGGCGCTGGTGTGGATCGCCGATATCGGCGCCTATTTTTCCGGCAAGGCTTTCGGCAAGCGCAAGCTGGCGCCCAGCATCTCGCCCGGCAAATCGTGGGAAGGCGCGATCGGCGGCTGCATCGCCGTGCTGGTCATCGCCGCCATCACCATCTTTGCCGCGCCCTCGGCGCCCTGGCTGCAGGACACGTTTGCGGTGCAACTGCAGCTGCGCCGCGGCTGGCCGATGACCTTGCTGGTCCTGCTGGTGCTGGTGGCGGCGAGCATCGTCGGCGACCTGTTCGAATCCCAGCTCAAGCGCCGCGCCGGCATCAAGGACAGCAGCAACCTGCTGCCTGGCCACGGCGGCGTGCTCGACCGCATCGATGCGCTGATCCCCGTCTTGCCATTTGCCGCGCTGGTAGGCAGCTGGCTATAAGGAAAACCTTTCAATGCAATACATCACCATACTTGGAGCGACCGGTTCGATCGGCGTCTCCACGCTGGACGTGCTCGCGCGTCATCCCGAACAGTACAGCGTGTATGCGCTGTCGGCCCACGGCAAGGTGGCCGAACTGGCCGCCCAGTGCCAGCAGTTCCGTCCGCAGCGCGCCGTCGTCGGCACGCCGGAAGCGGCGCAGGAACTGAGCCGACTGTTGCGCGAGCTGGGCGTGGCCACCGAAGTCGATTACGGCGTCGAGGCGCTGTGCGCGATTGCCAGCGCGCCGCAAGTAACGAGCGTCATGGCGGCCATCGTTGGCGCAGCCGGCCTGGCGCCGACCCTGGCGGCGGCCCGCGCCGGCAAGAAGGTGTTATTGGCCAACAAGGAAGCGCTGGTGATGTCGGGCCAGCTGTTCATGGATGCGGTGCAGGAAAACGGCGCCGTCCTGCTGCCGATCGACAGCGAGCACAATGCGATCTTCCAGTGCCTGCCGCACAATTACGGCCGCGTGCCGCAGGCGTCCGGCGTGGCGAAGATCGTGCTGACCGCGTCCGGCGGGCCGTTCCTGACGCGCGACGTCGAGTCGCTGGACAGCGTAACGCCCGACCAGGCGTGCAAGCATCCGAAATGGGTGATGGGGCGCAAGATTTCGGTCGATTCGGCCACCATGATGAACAAGGGCCTGGAAGTGATCGAGGCGCACTGGCTGTTTGGTGCGCCGGCCGACCAGATCGAGGTGCTGATCCATCCGCAGAGCGTGATCCATTCGATGGTGTCGTATGTCGACGGTTCCGTGCTGGCCCAGCTGGGCAACCCGGACATGCGCACGCCGATCGCCAATGCGCTGGCCTGGCCCGAGCGCATCGCCTCGGGCGTGGCGCAGCTGGACCTGGCACAGGTCGCCTGCCTGCAGTTCGAACGGGCCGACATGCTGCGCTTCCCGTGCCTGCAGCTGGCCTACGATGCGCTGCGCGCGGGCGGCACCGCGCCGGCCCTGCTGAACGCGGCCAATGAAGTGGCGGTGCAGGCCTTCCTCGACCTGCGCATCGGCTTCCGCGATATCGACAAGGTGGTGGCGCACGTGATCGACACGGTGCCGCATGGCGCGGCGTCAAGCATCGAGACCGTGCTGGAACAGGACCGCCTGGCGCGCGCCTGCGCGCAGGCCCATATCGCCGGCAGCCTGGCCGCATGACGCTTATCACAACCTTGCTGGCGTTTATTGTCGCGCTGGGCTCGCTGGTCACGCTGCACGAGCTGGGCCACTATCTGGTGGCGCGCCTGTGCGGCGTGAAAGTGCTGCGCTTTTCCGTCGGCATGGGCAAAGTCGTGTATTCGCGCAAGTTCGGCAAGGACCAGACCGAATGGGCGATTTCCGCGCTGCCGCTGGGCGGCTACGTGAAAATGCTCGACAGCCGCGATCCCGATACCGGCGTGCTGGCGGAGGCCGACCTGGCGCGCGAATTCACGCGCCAGAGCGTATGGCGCCGCATGGCCATTATCGCCGCCGGTCCGCTGGCCAATTTCCTGGTTGCCATCGTGCTGTACGCGGGCCTGTTCATGCATGGCATCGAAGAGCCGTCCAGCCGCATCGGCCCGGTGGCCGAACAGAGCAGTGCGTATCTGGCAGGACTGCGCAGCGGCGACACGGTGCAGGCCGTCAACGGCCGGCCGGTGGCCAGCTGGACCGAATTGCGCTGGGAGCTGATGCAGGCCGCGCTCGACAAGCAGGCCGCGCGCATCGAAGTGCGCCGTCCGGACCGCGGCGTGCAGCAGGCGACCATACCGGCGGCCAGCCTGGCCGCGCTGGACATGGAAGGCGATGTGCTGGGCAAGCTCGGCATCGTGCTGGCGCGCCCCGCACCCGTGCTGGGCAAGATCATGCCGGGTGGCGCCGCCGAGCGCGCCGGCCTGCAGTCGGGCGACCTGATCCTCGCCATCGACGCCCAGCCGATGACGGACGGCATCGCGGTGATCGAAACGCTGATGCGCTCGCCCGGCAAGACGCTGCAGGTGCTGCTGCGCCGCCACGGCCAGGACCTCACCGTGCCGGTCACGCCGGACGCCGAGGCAGCCAAGGGCGCCAACGGTGGTCAAGCGAGTGGCCAGGGAGCTGTAACAGTTGGTAAGATCAAGGCCGAGATTGCTTTGACGCCAGATATGATCGTCGTCGCATCCGGTCCGTTTGCCGCCGTCGGCAAGGGTGCCGTCAAGGTCTGGGACACCAGCATCATGAGCCTGAAAATGCTGGGCAAGATGCTGACCGGCGAAGTATCGCTGAAGAATGTGACGGGGCCGATTACCATTGCCGACTACGCGGGCCAGACGGCGCGCGTGGGCCTGGTGAGCTACCTGAGCTTCATCGCCTTCATCAGTATCAGTCTGGGCGTGATGAATTTGCTACCCATTCCTGTTCTGGATGGCGGGCATTTGCTGTATTATTCGCTGGAAGTTTTGACCGGACGCCCCTTGCCGGAACGCGTAGGCGAGATTGCCCAGCGCCTGGGGCTCGGTCTGTTGCTGACCTTGATGGTGCTTGCCGTCTTCAATGACGTGCTGCGGCTGCTCAACTAATGCCATTGTTCCTGCCATTGCGTGAGTCGCACAAGCAATCTTTTGTGTATGTTGTCCACCGATTTATCCATTGATTAGCCAATGAAATTACATTCTGCTCGTTTTGCCTTGCCTTCCTTTCGTCGCAGCCTGATCGGCGCTGCCGTCATGGCCTTCTGTTCCGGCCACGCCTTCGCCGCCGCTCCTTTTACTGTCAAGGACATCCGGGTCGAAGGCATCCAGCGCACCGAAGCGGGCACCGTGTTCAGCTACCTGCCGGTGCGGGTCGGCGAGACCTTTTCCGACGAGAAGAGCGCCGCCACCATCAAGGCCCTGTATGCGACGGGCTTCTTCAAGGACGTGCGCCTGGAAGTCGATGGCGACGTGCTGGTGGTGCTGGTCGAGGAGCGTCCGGCGATTGCCACGGTGGAGTTCACGGGCACCAAGGAATTTGAAAAAGACGTGCTGGTCAAGGCACTCAAGGAAATCGGCGTCGGCGAGGCGAAGATTTTCGACAAGGCGTCGGTCGACCGCGCCGAACAGGAACTCAAGCGCCAGTATCTGTCGCACGGCCTGTATGGCGTGAAGATCACCACCACCGTCACGCCGATCGAGCGCAACCGCGTCAACGTGGTGTTTGCCGTCGACGAGGGTGACGTGGCCCGCATCAAGCAGATCAATATCGTCGGCAACAAGGCCTTTACGGACAAGGAACTGCGCGAGCAGCTGGCCCTCAATACGGGCGGCTGGTTCAGCTGGTACACCAAGGCCGACCAGTATTCGAAGACCAAGCTGACCGGCGACATCGAGTCGCTCAAGTCCTACTACCTGGACCGCGGCTATATCGAGATGCAGGTCGACTCCACGCAAGTGTCGATCACGCCCGATAAAAAAGACATCTACCTGACGATCAATATCACCGAGGGTGAAAAGTACAAGATCGCCGGCACCAAGTTCGAAGGCGAGATGTTCGGCCGCGAAGAGGAACTCAAAGCGCTGAACCTGATGCGCGAAGGCGAAATCTATTCGGGCGCACGCCTGACTGCCACCAACAAGCGTATCCAGGACCGCCTGGCGACCTTCGGCTATGCCTTCGCCAACGTCAACGCCAATCCGGAGATCAACCGCGAGAAGCATGAAGTGGGTTTCACCTTCTTCATCGATCCGGGCAAGCGCGTCTACGTGCGCCACATGAATATCGCCGGCAATACCACCACGCGCGATGAAGTGATCCGCCGCGAATTCCGCCAGTTCGAATCGTCCTGGTACGACAGCAACAAGATCAAGCTGTCGCGCGACCGCGTCGACCGCCTGGGCTACTTCAAGGACGTGACCATCGATACGCCTGAAGCGCAGGGCACGAGCGACCAGGTCGACGTCAACGTGACGGTGGTGGAAAAACCGACCGGCAACTTCCTGATCGGCGGCGCGTTCTCGCAATCGGAAAAATTCACGCTGTCGGCGTCGATCTCGCAGGCCAACTTTGCCGGTAGCGGCAACACGGTCGGCATCGAACTCAATACCAGCCATTACAGCCGCACCATCGCGTTTTCGCAGACCAATCCGTACTACACGGATGACGGCATCTCGCGCAGCTTCGAGATCTACCTGCGCACCACCGAACCGCCGGCGCTGAACATCGGCAGCTACAAGATCAAGCAGACCGGCGGCCGCGTCAGCTACGGCGTGCCGTTCTCGGAAGTCGACACCATCTTCTTCGGCATCGGCGCCGAGCGTTCGCAGATCGAAACCGACTCGACCAGTCCGCTGCGCTTCCGCCAGTACGTGATCGACAACGGCGGCCCGTCCGACGGCATCGGTTCGGCCACCACCAACTCGATCCCGCTGACGGCAGCCTGGCAGCGTGACAGCCGCGACAGCGCCTTGACGCCGTCGATCGGCCGCTACCAGCGCGTCAATCTCGAGGCCGATCTGATCGGCGACCAGAAATACTTCCGCGCCATTTATGAGCACCAGTATTTCCGTCCGCTGTTCAGCAAGGTCACGCTGGCCCTGAAGGGCGAGCTCGATTACGGCCACGGTATCGGCAACCACGTGTACCCGGTCTTCAAGAACTTCTACGGCGGCGGCATCGGTTCGGTGCGCGGCTACCTGAGCTCGTCGCTGGGCGCGGTCGAGCCAAGCACCAACGATGCGCTGGGCGGCGCCTCGCGCCTGATCGCCAACGCCGAACTGCAGATGCCATTCCCCGGTTCGGGCAATGACCGCAGCCTGCGCTGGTTCGGTTTCCTGGACGGCGGCCAGGTCTACCAGGAAGGCGAAAAGATGCGTATCTCGCAATTGCGCTATTCTGCTGGTCTGGGGATCAGCTGGATTTCTCCGGTCGGCCCGCTCAAGCTGAGCTATGCCAAGCCGTTGAATGCCAAGCCGACCGACCGCCTGGAGCGCTTCCAGTTCCAGATGGGTACCGGTTTCTGACCGGCATCCGCATGGCGCGCCAGCTTACACTTTTTGACCATGGAGTATCATGAATACCGCATCCGCCATCCTGCCCAAGTCCCTTGCCGTCATCGCATTGTGCTGGAGTTCGCTGTTGCCGGTGCAGGCGCTGGCCCAGGAATCGAAAATCGCCTGGATCAGCAGCGAACGTATTTATAACGAGTCGAAGCTGGCCAAGCAGGCCAGTGCCAGGCTGGCCGAAGAATTCCGCTCGCGCGAAAAGGCGGTGCAGGAACTGGGCGCCCGCTTCAAGGTAGCCAACGAAGCGCTGGAAAAAGACTTGCCGAACCTGAGCGAGACCGAGCGGGCCAAGCGCCAGCGCGAGTTTTTCGAACTGGACAAGGAACTGCAGCGCCGCCAGCGCGAGTTCCGCGAAGACCTGAGCCAGCGCACCAACGAAGAGCGCAGCGCCATCGCGGAAAAAGCCAACACCATCATCCAGCAGATGGCGCATGTCGAAGGCTATGACATCGTGCTGCAGGAAGCCCTGTGGGCCAGCCCGCGCATCGACATTACCGACAAGGTCTTGAAGGCGCTGGACAAGTAACAGTTTTTAAACCTGCCAGTGGCGTGCCGTGAGCATGCACGATACGCTGGCAGGGTATTTATAAAGGTAAAAGATGGGCACTCGACTAGGAGATTTGGTCGAACGCTTCGGCGGACAACTGGCGGGCGACGCCAACCTGGAAGTCACAGGCATCGCACCGCTGGCCGACGCCGGCGCTTCGCACATCAGCTTTCTCAGCAATAGCAAATTCCGCGCGCAGGCCGCCGCCAGCGGCGCTGCCGCGCTGATCCTCACGCCGGCCGACGACGCGCTGATCGGCCCCGAATACGCCGGCGCGCGCATCGTCACACCGAACCCCTATGTGTATTTCGCGCGCGCGGCGCAGTATTTTTACGCCCTGGCCGAGATCAAGGCGCCGCCCGGCATCCACGCCAGCGCCATCGTTGATCCTTCTGCACAGGTCGACCCAAGCGCGTCGGTCGGGCCGCGCGCCGTGATCGAGGCGGGCGCCGTGATTGGCCCGGGCTGCATGATCGGCGCCGGCTGCGTGATCGGCCGCGAGGCGGTCATTGGTGCAAACACGCAGCTGTTCGCCAGCGTCACCTTCCATGCGCGCTGCGTGATCGGCGAACGCGGCATCATCCATTCGGGCGCCGTGATCGGTACCGACGGCTTCGGCTTTGCCAACGAGGGCGGCGTGTATATCAAGATACCGCAGACGGGCAGGGTAGTGATCGGCGACGATGTCGATATCGGCGCCAATACCACCATCGACCGCGGCGCGCTGGCCGACACCGTCATCGAAGACGGCGTCAAGCTCGATAACCAGATCCAGATCGGCCACAACTGCCATATCGGCGCGCACACGGCCATGGCCGGCTGCGTCGGCGTGGCCGGCAGCGCCGTGATCGGCAAGTACTGCACCTTCGGCGGCGCGGCCATGGTGCTGGGCCACCTGACGATCGCCGACCGGGTCCACGTGGGCTCGGGCAGCATGGTGTCGCGCTCGATTCTCGAGCCGGGCCAGTACACCGGCTTTTATCCGCTGGCGAAGAACGCCGACTGGGAAAAAAGCGCCGCCATCGTGCGCAATCTCACCAGCATGCGCGAAAAGATCCGCGCGCTGGAAAAAACCATCAAAACACTGACCAAGCAAGACGAAAAATGACGACTACTGAAAACAAGACCCTCGACATCCTGGCCATCAAATCGCTGCTGCCGCACCGCTATCCGCTGCTGCTGGTGGATCGCGTGCTGACCTGGGAATCGGGCAAGACCATCACCGCCATCAAGAACGTGACCGTCAACGAAGAATTCTTCCAGGGCCACTTCCCGCACAAGCCGGTGATGCCGGGCGTCTTGATGATCGAGGCGCTGGCACAGACGGCGGCGCTGCTGTCGTTCCTGACGATGGGCGTGAAACCGGACGAAAATTCGGTGGTGTACTTTGTCGGCATCGACAATGCGCGCTTCAAGCGTCCGGTCGAACCGGGCGACCAGCTGAAGATGGACGTCGAGATCCTGCGCGTGTCGCGCGGCATCTGGAAATACAAGGCGATCGGCACGGTCGACGGCAAAGTGGCGCTGGAAGCGGAACTGATGTGCACCATCCGCAGCGCGCAGGATGCAAGCCAGTCCGCAGCCCAGTCCACGAGCCAGCCAGCGGGTCAGTAAGATGGCGGCCATCCACTCCACCGCGGTCATCGATCCGAAGGCCGAGCTCGATAGCTCGGTCGAAGTGGGTCCGTACACCATCATCGGCCCGAACGTACGCATCGATGCCGGCACCAGGGTCGGCCCGCATGTCGTGATCGAAGGCCATACCAGCATCGGCAAGGACAACCAGCTGTTCCAGTTCTCGTCGATCGGCGCCCAGCCGCAAGACAAGAAATGGGCCGGCGAGGCGACCCGCCTGGAAATCGGCGACCGCAACACCATCCGCGAATTCTGTACCTTCAACACCGGCACGGTGCAGGGCGGCGGCGTGACCCAGCTGGGCAACGACAACTGGATTTCGGCCTATGTGCACCTGGCGCACGACTGCAAGGTCGGTAGCCACACGATTTTCTCGAACAATGCGCAATTGGCTGGCCACGTGGAAATCGGCGACTGGGTCATCATGAGCGGCTTTGCCAACGTGCACCAGTTCTGCAAGATCGGCCCGCATGCGTTTGTCGGCATGAGCACCAGCCTGACCCAGGACGTGCCGCCATTCGTGCTGCTGAACGGTAATCCGGCGGCCGCGCATGGCGTCAATATCGAAGGCCTGAAACGCCGCGGCTTTACGCGCGAGCAGATCAACGGCATCCGCACCGCCTACAAACTGATCTACCGCTCGAACCTGACGCTGGAAGAATCGAAGGCGGCGCTATTCGAAGAAGAGCAGGCGTCCTCGCCCGAGGTGGCCGAACATATCCGCGCCATGCGCGAATTTTTGGGCGTGGCCTCGCGTGGCATCGTCCGATAAGCTCTCCGTCGCCATCGTTGCCGGCGAGGTGTCGGGCGACCTGCTGGCCAGCCGCTTGCTGTCCGGTCTCGCGCCCCAGCTGCCCGGCGCGCGCTTCCACGGCATCGGCGGCGAGCATATGGCAAAGGAAGGTTTTGTATCGGACTGGCCGCTGGAAAAACTGACGGTGCGCGGCCTGTTCGAGATCATTCCCCGCTACCGCGAAATCAAGGGCATCCAGAACGCGCTGCGCGACCAGCTGATCGCCGAGCGGCCAGCCGTGTTTATCGGTGCCGACTATCCGGGCTTCAACCTGGGGCTGGAGCAGCAGCTGAAAGCGGCCGGCATCCCCACCGTGCATTACATCGGACCGCAGATCTGGGCCTGGCGCGGCGGACGCATCAAGAAAATCATCAAGGCCGTTTCGCACATGCTGGTGATCTTTCCGTTCGAGGAAGAGATCTACCGCAAGGCGGGCGTGCCGGTGACCTATGTCGGCCATCCGCTGGCCGAGATGATCCCGCTGCAGCCGGACGAAGCTGCCGCGCGCCGCACCCTGGGCTTGCCGGAAGACGCCAATGTGGTGACCCTGATGCCGGGCAGCCGCATGGGGGAACTCAAATACAATACGGTGGCGTTTGTCTCTGCCTGCAAGCTGCTGCTGGCGCGCGACCGTTCGTTGCGCTTTGTCGCGCCGATGGCCGGCGACAAGCAGCGCCAGTATTTCCTGCAACTGGTGAAAGAAGCCGGCCTGCAGGACGTCGAGATCATGCTGACGGATGGCGGTTCGCACACGGCGATTTGCGCCGCCGATGCGGTGCTGGTGGCGTCGGGTACCGCCTCGCTGGAAGTGGCGCTGTACAAAAAGCCGATGGTGATCGCCTACAAGATGATGCGGGCCTCGTGGGAAATCATGCGCCACATGGGCTACCAGCCGTGGATCGGCCTGCCCAATATCCTCGCGCGCGACTACCTGGTGCCGGAGCTGCTGCAAAACGCGGCCAGCCCTGAAGCGCTGGCCGACGCCGTGTGGCAGCAGCTGAGCGACATACCGGGCCGCCTGCGCCTGGTGCAGCGCTTTACCGACATGCACCACAGCCTGCTGCGCGACAGCGCGCACAACAGCGCCAATGCGGTGATGCAGGTCATCGCCGCCAACAAGAAATAAACAAACTGAAGATTCAACGTGAAAAATATTTATCCCGGCCTGTTTGACGACTTGCCATTCTCGCTCGATGAAATCATCTGCGGCGTCGACGAGGCAGGGCGCGGTCCGCTGGCCGGCCCCGTGTTCGCCGCCGCCGTGATCCTCGACCCGAACCAGCCGATCGACGGCCTGCGCGACTCGAAAAAACTCTCCGAGGCCAGGCGCGACCTGCTGGCGCCGCAGATCCGCGCCAAGGCGCTGGCGTGGGCGATCGCCGAAGCGTCCGAAGAAGAAATCGACCGCCTGAATATCCTGCAAGCGTCGATGCTGGCCATGCGCCGCGCCGTCGAAGCGCTGGCCACCATTCCAACCCTGGCCCTGATCGACGGCAACCGCTGCCCCGTCATGCCGGTCCGCGGCATGGCCATTATCGGCGGCGACGACAAGGTCGATTCGATCTCGGCCGCCTCGATCCTGGCCAAAACGGCGCGCGACGCGGCGCTGGTGCAGCTGCATGCGCAGTATCCCGAATACTGCTTCGACCAGCACAAGGGCTACGGCACCAAGCTGCATATCGAGCGCCTGCACCTGCATGGCGCCTCGCCCGTGCATCGCCGTTCGTTCGCACCGGTGCGCAATGTGATCGAACTGTTTGGCGGCCAGGAGCTGGCCGCATGAAGACGATTACCTCGCGCGACAACGCGCAATACAAGGATTTGCTGAAACTGGCCGGCAGCTCGCAGGCGCGCCGCAAGTCGGGCCGCACCCTGCTCGACGGCGTGCATCTGTGCCAGTCTTACCTGCAGCTGCGCGGCCTGCCCGAGCAGTGCATCGTCAGCGAAAGCGCCTTGCGCAATCCGGAAGTGATGGACATCGTCGGCCAGCTGGAAAGCCGGCGTGCCCATGTGCTGGGCCTGCCGGACGCGCTGTACAACGCGGTCAGCCAGGTCGAACATGGCGTGGGCGTGATGTTCCTGATCGAGACGCCCGAGCGCGCCGTGACGGCGCCGGTGACGGTGTCGGCGGTGCTGCTCGACAACCTGCAGGACCCGGGCAATGTCGGCTCGGTCCTGCGCAGCGCGGCGGCCGCCGGCATCACCCAGGTTTACTGCAGCGCCGGCACGGCGTTCTGCTGGTCGCCCAAAGTGCTGCGCGCGGCGATGGGCGCGCACTTCGTGCTCGATATTTTTGAAAACGTCGACCTGGCCGCGCTGGTGTCGAACGCCCGGGTCGCCACGCTGGCCACCAGCGGTTATGCGACGCAGCGCCTGTACGACCTCGACCTGCGCCAGCCGGTGGCCTGGCTGTTCGGCCATGAAGGGCAGGGCGTGGCCGACGATCTGCTGTCGATGGCCACGCACCAGGTGGTGATCCCGCACTTGGGCCAGATCGAGTCGCTCAACGTGGCCGCCTGCGCCGCCGTCTGCTTCTTCGAACAGGTGCGCCAAACTCAATCCTGAACGGGCCAGTCATGTCTTTCCCTTTGCTCGCTGATGGTGCCGTGCGTGACGACGCCTGGTGGCGCCAGGTGGCCGCGCTGTATCCCGCGCCGCCGGGCGACATCGTCAATCTCGAACACGGGTATTTCGGCGCCATGGCGTCACCGGTGCAGGCCGCCTTCGAGCAGGCTGTGCGTTACACCAACGAGCAGCTCAGTCCCTTCGTGCGCGGCGCGTTTACGCATCAACACGTCGACATCCTGCGCGCCCGCATCGCCGCGCTGATCCACGCCGAGCCGCACGAGATTTTGCTGACGCGCAGCGGCACCGAATCGATGCAGGTGCTGATCACGCAATACCACGGCCTGGCGCCCGGCGACACCGTGTTGTGGAGCAATCTCGATTACCCTGCCATGCGCACCGCCATGCGCTGGCTGGCGCAGCGCCGTGGCGTCACCGGCACGCAAGTGACATTGCGCCTGCCCGCCAGCGACGACGAGATCATCGCCCGCTACGCGCAAGCCATGCGCGACGCCGTCAGCCCCAAGCTGCTGCTGCTGTCGCAGGTGACGCCGGCCAACGGCCAGCAGCTGCCGATCAAGGAAATCATGGCGCTGGCGCGCGCACACGGCATCGACGTGCTGCTCGACAGCGCCCATGCGCTGGGCCAGCTCGAAGTGGACGTGCAGGCGATGGAGGTCGATTTCGCCGGTTTCAATCTGCACAAATGGATAGGCGCGCCAGCGGGACTCGGTGTCGTGTATATCCGCGCCACGCAGCTGCACAAGATCGAGCCCCATTTTGGCGACGACGATTATCCGCTGGACGATATTCGCAGCCGCCTGCACATGGGCATGCCGCCGATAGCCGCCATCCTGGCGGCGCCGGCCGCGATAGATTTTCATGAAAGCCTGGGCGGCACTGCTGCCAAGCGCGAGCGCCTGGCCTGGCTGCGCAATGACTGGGTCAGCCGCGCCGCGCAACTGCCCGGCGTACGCCTGCTGTCGCCACTGGACGCGGCAAGGGGCACGGCGCTGGTGGCGTTTGCGGTCGACGGCATGGAAGCGCGCGCCCTGCAGCAGGCCTTGCTGAATCGCTTTGGCGTCTTTACCGTGCAGCGCAATATCGGCGACATCGACGTCGTGCGCGCCACAGTGGCCATTACCACCACCACCGAGGAACTGGACCGTCTGGTGGCGGCGCTGGCCATCCTGGGTAGCGAGGCTGCCGCAGGCTGATGCGGAACACTCAATATTCGCGGCGGTTCGGCTTGATTTCCTGCAGGATCGTCGTCGAGATTTCTTCGATCGACTTGGTGGTCGACGACAGCCAGCGGATGCCCTCGCGTTTCATCATTTTTTCCGCCTCGTTGACTTCGTAACGGCAGTTTTCAATTGCCGCATACTTGCTGCCGGCGCGCCTTTCGTTGCGTATTTCCGACAAACGTTCGGGCGTAATGCTTAATCCAAAAATTTTATTCTTGAATTCGTACAAGGCCGACGGCAGCTTGTCGCGCTCGAAATCGTCCGGAATCAGCGGATAGTTGGCCGCCTTGATGCCGTATTGCATGGCCAGATACAGGCTGGTCGGGGTCTTGCCCGAGCGCGATACGCCGACCAGGATCACGTCTGCCGACGACAGGTTCTTGTGCGACTGGCCATCGTCGTGCGCCAGCGAATAATTGATCGCCTCAATGCGGTTTTTGTATTCTTCGCTGTCGACGATATTGTGCGAACGGCCGATGGTATGGGTCGACATCACGCCCAGTTCCTGCTCCAGCGGCGCGACGAAGGTCTGGATCAGGTCCATGTGCATGCCGCTGGACTTGCGGATCACGGCCGACAGGTCGGTTTTCACCAGCGTCGAAAAGATAATCGGGCGCTGGCCATCGGCGATAAACGCTTCGTTGATCTTGCGCGCCGCCTCATACGCCTTGTCCATGGTGTCGATGAACGGCAGGCGCACCTGGCGAAAGCGCAGTTCGAATTGCGACAGCACGGAATGGCCGAACGTTTCGGCGGTAATGCCGGTGCCGTCGGAGACGAAGAAAACGGTACGGGCCGCGGAGGGCAGGGGTTGGCGTGGTTCGATTGTCATAATCTTCGGTCAAGTTGTGCGTCGTCAATTTGCGCTGCACAATGTAAAATGGCTGGAACGGTATTGATTGTGCTGCACGACGCCAAGAATAACAAGAAGACTGTCTGTGCGCCGCGCCTAAAGATTTCTAATCAGTAAGGGTGTCATTATGACCAACGCAGCATTGCAGGAGCAGCAACAAGTTGAGGGAGCAGACCAGAACGCGGTCTACGTCGCCTCGTTCGAACATTTGCGCATGACCGATGTCGAGTCCGTCGGCGGCAAGAACGCTTCGCTGGGCGAGATGATCAGCCAGCTGGCCGAAGCCGGCGTGCGTGTGCCTGGCGGTTTCGCCACCACGGCGCAAGCCTTCCGCGACTTCCTCGCCTACAGCGCCAACGGTGGCCTGCCACTGGCGCAGCGCATCGCCGACCGCCTGGAAGGCCTGGACATCGACGACGTGCGTTCCTTGGCGCAAGCCGGCGCCGAAATCCGTCAATGGATCGTCGAAACGCCATTCCAGCCGCGCCTGGCCGCCGAGATCGATGCCTTCTACGCCAGGCTGGTGGCCGATTCCGATACCGAAATGTCGTTTGCGGTGCGCTCGTCCGCTACCGCGGAAGACTTGCCGGACGCCTCGTTCGCGGGCCAGCAGGAAACGTTTTTGAACGTGGTCGGCATCGACAACGTACTGGACGCCATGAAACAGGTGTTCGCCTCGCTGTACAACGACCGCGCCATCTCGTACCGCGTGCACAAGGGTTTTACGCACGCTGAAGTGGCCTTGTCGGCCGGCGTGCAGCGCATGGTGCGCTCGGACCTGGGCGCAGCCGGCGTGATGTTTACCATCGACACCGAATCGGGCTTCAAGGACGTGGTGTTCGTCACCTCCAGCTATGGCCTGGGCGAGACCGTGGTGCAGGGCGCCGTCAATCCGGACGAATTCTATGTCCACAAGCCGATGCTGGAAAAAGGCAAGTCGCCTGTGATCCGCCGCAATATCGGCTCCAAGCTGCTGAAGATGGAATTCACGAACGAAGCGAAAGCGGGCCGTTCCGTGAAAACCGTCGACGTGCCGGTCGAAATGCGCAACCGTTATTCGTTGAACGACAGCGAAGTGGTGGAACTGGCGAAATACGCCGTCATCATCGAAAACCATTACGGCCGTCCGATGGACATCGAATGGGGCAAGGATGGCCGCGACGGCAAACTGTATATCCTGCAGGCGCGTCCTGAAACCGTGAAATCGCAGCAGAAGGCGACCGACGTGCAGGAACGCTTCAAGCTGAAAAGCACCGGCACTGTATTGACCTCGGGCCGTGCAATCGGCCAGAAGATCGGCGCCGGTCCCGTGCGCGTGATCCATGACCCGGCCGACATGGAACGCGTGCAGCCCGGCGACGTGCTGGTAGCCGACATGACCGACCCGAACTGGGAACCGGTCATGAAGCGCGCCTCGGCGATCGTCACCAACAGGGGCGGGCGTACCTGCCACGCGGCGATCATCGCGCGTGAGCTGGGCGTGCCGGCCGTGGTCGGTTGCGGCGACGCCACCGACGTGCTGAAAGACGGCACGTTCGTCACCGTGGTGTGCTCCGAAGGCGACGAAGGCAAGATCTACGACGGCCTGCTGGAGACGGAAGTGTCGGAAGTGTCGCGCGGCGAACTGCCGAAGCTCGACACCAAGATCATGCTCAACGTGGGCAATCCGCAGCTGGCGTTCGACTTCCAGTCGGTGCCGAATGCCGGCGTGGGCCTGGCCCGCCTGGAATTCATCATCAATAACAATATTGGTGTGCATCCGCGCGCAATCCTGGAATACCCGAATATCGACGCCGACCTGAAAAAAGCGGTGGAATCGGTGGCCCGCGGCCATGCATCGCCAAAAGCGTTTTACATCGACAAGCTGGCCGAAGGCATTGCCACCATCGCCGCCGCGTTCTGGCCGAAAAAAGTCATCGTGCGCCTGTCCGACTTCAAGTCGAACGAGTACAAGAAGCTGATCGGCGGTTCGCGCTACGAGCCGGACGAAGAAAACCCGATGCTGGGCTTCCGCGGTGCGGCGCGCTACCTGTCGGCCGACTTCTCCGAAGCGTTCAACATGGAATGCGAAGCGATGAAGCGCGTGCGCAACGACATGGGCCTGACCAACGTGGAAATCATGGTGCCGTTCGTGCGGACGCTGGGCCAGGCCGAGAAAGTGATCGACCTGCTGGCGAAAAACGGCCTGAAGCGCGGCGAGAACGAACTGCGCGTCATCATGATGTGCGAAGTGCCGTCGAACGCCATCCTGGCCGACCAGTTCCTCGACCATTTCGATGGTTTCTCGATCGGCTCGAACGACCTGACCCAGCTGACCCTGGGCCTGGACCGCGATTCCGGCATGGAACTGCTGGCCGCCGACTTCGACGAGCGCGACCCTGCCGTCAAGGCGCTGCTGTCGCTGGCCATCAAGGCCTGCCTGGCGCGCGGCAAGTACATCGGCATCTGCGGCCAGGGTCCTTCGGATCACCCTGACTTCGCCGTCTGGCTGATGGAGCAGGGCATCGAATCGATGTCGCTCAATCCCGACTCGGTGATCGACACCTGGCAAAAACTGGCGGCACTGAAAGCGTAAGCCTTTCACTGTCCCGATAAAAAACCCGCTGCCGGCAATG